>NZ_DYXC01000059.1 GCF_020742345.1 Enteractinococcus helveticum
ATATGCCAAATATCGCGATAGAAATCGAAGCAACGGATCGCATCGAAGCGGATCGCATTCTGGCGCTCTACCAGCGAGGCAAACGACACATCGAGCTGGAAGCAGAAGTGACGAACGAAGTGTGGAGCCGAGGATGGACACCGGTGGGTAGACCAGTCTTTATCGGTTTGAGCCATGGCGCACCAGTGTTCTACCGATTCGAAGTACCAGTTGAGACGAGCCTTGGACGCTGAGTCCACTGCGTCAAAATCGGCCGCGTTCGAACGAGCAACATCGAGAATGCCCAGCTACGCGGGCTGGGCACTGATCTTTTCGCAGTTGAAAGGTTCGGGGCCGGGATGATTCCGTGTGGAATCATCCCGGCCCCGAGTGGAAGGTGTGAGATGGAAGCGTGTTACTTCGCGTACTGTTCTGGCCAGGTCTTAGTGACCAGGGTCAGTACATCGTAGGTTGCCACGATCTCGTCGTTCTGATTATGCAGCACAGCATCCCAGCGGACCTCACCGTATTCGTCAGTTACGCGAGGAGTGATCTGTTTTGCGGTCAGAGTGACGCGAATGGCGTCGTCGTAGGTGACCGGGGTGATGAACGACAGGTTCTCCAGGCCGTAGTTGGCCAGAACCGGTCCCGGGGCGGCGTCAACAAACAGCCCTGCGGCCCAGGAGACCAACAGGTAACCGTGGGCGACACGACGTGGGAAGAACGGGTTGGCCATCGCGGCTTCTTCGTCAGTGTGCGCATAGAATTTGTCGCCGGTTTCTTCGGCGAAATCCAGGATGTCATCCAGGGTCACGGTGCGCAGTTCGGAGGCGAATTGATCGCCAATGCGCAGGGTTTCGAGCGACTTGCGGAATGGGTGTTCGCCGGTGCCGTCGTCGACCATCTGACGGGTCACAGTATTGGCTTTGGCGCCCTGGTGCCACACACCGGTGATGGCGGTGAGCATATCGGGAGAACCCTGTAGTGACGAGCGCTGCATGTAGTGTTTGACGGCGCGCACGCCACCGAGTTCTTCGCCGCCACCGGCACGTCCCGGACCACCGTGGACTAGGTGCGGCATGGGCGAACCGTGGCCGGTTGAGGTTTTGGCGGTGTCACGGTTCAGTACGTGCAGCCGGCCGTGGTGAGCGGAGATGCCCAGGGTGGTTTCGGCAACATAGGCCTCGTCGTGAGAAGCTACGGTTGCCACCAGCGAACCGCCACCCAGTGCGGCCAGGCGCACGGCCTCAGCCGGGCTGCCATCGTAACCGATAACCGAGGTGACCGGTCCGAAGGCCTCAACATTGTGCACGGCTGGGGTATCGGCGTCGTCGAATTCTAGGATCGTGGCCGGGAAGAATGCGCCAGCGGCATCGTACTGGTCGATGAGGTCCGGACCACCGAGGCGAAGTTTGCCGCCGGCTTCGATGAGCTGACGGGTGGCGTTGGCAACGTCTTGCTGCTGTTCCTTGGAAGCCAGCGGGCCCATGGTGGAGCCTTCGGCATCCGAGGCGCCCACAGAGACCTTATCGGTCAGACGCGCGGATAGCGCGGTAATGAAGGGTTCCTTGATGGGCTCTGGGACGATGACGCGGCGGATCGCGGTACATTTCTGCCCGGTCTTGGCGGTCATCTCAACGAATACCGCCTTGACGAATGCCTCGAATTCTGGGGTGCCTTCGGTGGCATCCGGACCCAGAATTGCAGCATTCAGTGAGTCGGCTTCGGCAGTGAAACGCACTCCGCCGTTCAGGACGCTGTCGTGGCTGCGCAGGGTGTTGGCGGTGGATAGGGAGCCGGTGAAGGCCACGTGGTCGCGGTAATCCAGATGATCCAGCAGGTCACGTGCTGAACCTGAAAGCAGCTGCAGGGAACCCTCGGGCAGAATGCCAGATTCTAGCATCATGCGCACCACGGCCTCGGTAACATATCCGGTCGACGTCGCTGGTTTCACAATGGTGGGGACACCGGCGACAAACGATGGGGCGAATTTTTCTAAGAAACCCCAGACCGGGAAGTTGAACGCGTTGATTTGTACGGCCACGCCGGGGATGCGCTGGTAGATGTGGGTGCCCAAAAATGAGCCATCGCGTGACAGGACCTCGGTTTTGCCATCGATGATGACATTGCTGTTGGGCATTTCGCGGCGACCCTTGGATGAAAACACAAACAGCGTGGAAATCCCGCCGTCGGTATCGATGTAGTGGTCGCGCTGGGTTGCACCGGTGCGGAAAGAGATTTTATAGAGTTCCTCTTTGCGGCCATTCAGATACTGTGCCAACTCTTTGAGTTTCAGTGCGCGCTCGTGGGTGGTTAATTCGCCGAGCGAGCGCTGGCCAACCGTGCGGGCATAGTCCACCATGCCGGCGATGTCGATGCCGTCGGAAGAAACCTGGGTAATGAGTTCCCCGGTATTTGCATCGAGCACTTGGGTGATATTTTCTGGAGCGTCAGGAGCTTGCCACGTTCCCTGTGCATAGGACGATAGGACAGTTTGCGCTGGTGCGTTGATTGTCATGGGGCTGAAGACTCCTTATTACAGTCTGAACGTTCGTTCGGTTATTGCGGCCAGTATAGCGTAGATAACATTTTGCAGCCACCGAGTATTGCGACGCACGTCACGTGCGTGCTGGGTTATTTCTTGCGTCGGTCGAGGAATGCCTGCATGCGATCGAATTTGGCCTCTGACTCAAATAAGATGGCTTGGCCGAGGTCATCAGCCCACGGGTGGGCTTCACGCGGCAGTTGGAACACGCGTTTGGTGACCTGAACGGCCAGCGGGTCTTGTTCGGCAATCTTATCGGCCAGTGCGTGGGCGGCGTCCATGAGGTCTTCTGGTTCATGAATTGAGTTGACCAGCCGGTAGTGTAGGGCTTCTTCGGCGTCGAGCATTCGCCCGGTGAGTAACAGTTCCAGGGCGATACTCTCCCCGGCGAGCTCCTTGATACGCCACATCGCGCCGGCAGCGGGGGAGATGCCCAGTCCGGTTTCGGGCTGGCTGAACCGCACCTTGGTGGTGGCCACCCGAAAGTCTGCCGCCCAAGCCAATTCGGCGCCACCGCCCAGGGCAAAACCATCGATCGCAGCAATGACCGGCATGGGCAATTCGTTGATGCGGTTGAAGATCTTTGAGTTCACACCACGCAGGGCATCATGACGACGGCGCTCGCGCAATTGGACGATATCTGCACCCGAGGCGAAAATGCCCCGCGTGCGAGATGGATCTTTAGGGTGCGGGGTTTCGGTGCCGGTGATGATCAGGATGTGCGGGTGATCTTCCAACCACTGGCACAGGGTGTGGAACTCATTGACCATGGTCTGGTCGATCGCATTGAGTACGTTCGGACGGTTCATTGCCGCCACCACCCGGTCGGGTTTTTCGGCGTCCAGCCTTATCTCAAGGGCCTCGAAGTCGGCGGTCAGTGCGGTCAGTTCGTCAAATAGTGTCGACATGGAGTGTTCCTTTTCGTATGACGTGTGGTGGTCGAGGTGGTTTCAATAGCCGACGGCGCCGGATCCCGCGTCAAACGGGGTATCCGGCGCCGAAATGTAGTGTTGAGGCACCCATATTAGGCTTTGGCTGCGACGCCCTGTGCCGTATTCAATGCACTGAGGGAGGCGTCGTCGTCATTGAGATCGCGGCCTTCAACGGCTTTCGGAACCAGTAATACGCCGATTAGCGAGACAGTGGAAATACCTGCAATGTACAGGCCGATCATCCAGGACTGGCCGGTTGCCCCGAGGATCATTTCGGAGATCATCGGGGCGAAGGCGCCACCGATGATCGAACCGAATGCATAACCGATCGAGACACCGGAGTAGCGGACCGAGGCGGGGAACATTTCGGCATAGAGTGCCGATTGCGGGCCATAGGAAGGGCCCAGACCCATGGTCAATACGAAGATGGCGATGGTGAATAGTGGCAGGGATGCGGTGTCGATGAGGAACCACATGGGGATTGCCCAGGCGATGATCCACAGATAGCCGATGATAAAGGTTTTGCGCTTTCCGATCTTATCGCCGATCCAGCCACCGAACATCGTGAAGATCAGCCAGCCGATCCCACCGATAATTGAGGCGACCAGGGTGGCCGAGCGCGGCATATCTAGGACGTTGGAACCGTAGGAAGCGAAGAACGCGATGACCAAATAGCCTGCGGCGTTGTTCCCGGCGAAGATGAGGGCAGCCAGCAGGACCGGGCGTTTGTGGTTGCGCAGTAATTCGCCCAGTGGGGCCGAGGATTCTTTGCGACGTTCTTGCATTTCGGTAAACACTGGCGATTCGGCGACGCTGCGACGGATCAGGTAACCCACCAGAATTAGGACAACAGAAGACAAAAATGGAATACGCCAGCCCCAGGCGAGGAATTGCTCTTCGGTCAAAAAGTTCGTCACGGAGAACATGAACAGGGTGGCCAGGATCATGCCCAGCGGGACGCCGATCTGTGGGAACGAACCGAAGAAGGAACGACGGTAGGTTGGAGCGTGCTCAACCGACATCAAAGCCGCGCCACCCCATTCGCCGCCTGCCGAAAAGCCCTGCAGAATTCGCATCAGGATCAACAGGATTGGGGCGCCGACGCCGAGCACGGCATAGGTTGGCAACAGGCCGATAGCAGCGGTGGCTACGCCCATGCCCATCAGGGTGATCACGAGCATCAGTTTGCGGCCATAACGGTCGCCCAGGTGGCCCGCGATGATCGCGCCCAGCGGGCGGAAGAGGAACGAAATGCCAACGGAGGCCCACGAAACAATCTGAGCTAGGCCGGGGCTGTCGGCGGCAAGTGGTTCAAAGAATAGTGGTGCCAGGACGAACGCTGCGGCCTGGGCGTAGATAAAGAAGTCGTACCATTCGATGGTGGTACCGACGAGTGTTCCTGCAAGAACGCGGCGCTCTTCAGATCGAGTGCGCCCGTGAGGCGTGGTCGTGGACATGTTCTCTCCAGTGACAATTAGGGTGATGATGAATAGTGGTTGAGGGTGATGGTCCGTCAGGGATACTACCGTCGGCCGTTAACTCACTGAACGATCGGTCTGGAAAGACATTATGACATAGGTGTGAGCGTAATCACAAGCTTGGCGTGATGTTGCGGGTCTGTTGTACATAGTGGAACTTTCTCGCACCTGAGGAACATCCCGCGGCAACTGGAGAAGGGTGGAGTCGATGTGTTAAGAGCGCTGGGCCCGCGGGATCGTTCTAAATCGACCGCGGAACTCGGCGATAATGGTTCCGTGTTGGTCGGTGATGGTCACATCGCACAGACCGGAACGCCCGGTGGTGTTGTGACGGCGTCCAATAGCGATCAGCGCAGTGTCCACGGGCGCGGAGTCGATGAAGTGGATATCTGAACCCTGGGTTACGGAGATGGTGGAGTCATCGCCGTCGGGGTTATTGCATGCCCAGGCGAAAATGGTATCAGCAAAGGCAAAGAGCATGCCGCCGTGGGCGATATTGAAGCCGTTGAGCATCTCGGGACGGATGGTCATGTGGCCTTTTGCATAACCCTCAGCATATTCGGAGATCGTAATACCTAGCCAGTCGGCCGCTTTGTCCACGCCCAGAATGGGGTGATCATGCGGGCCGAATTCGCCTCGTTTAATGGAATGATCATCCGAAGAGGAGGGTGTGTTATTCGTCATGATGGATATCGTAGCCGTGTTTTCTTCAGGCCGCAGGAAGATCAAGACAGCAGTGCAAATCGCTGGGGTTATTCAACGGTACGCACCACAGTGTGTTGTCCTCGTCGCGGTCTCTTGGCGTTAGGCGCCAGTGGTTGCCAACAGCTTTTGCTTATCGGTGCGGTAGTGCTCCAGCTTGTCTGCATCGATTTCGGCACCAACCCCCGGTAGGTCGCGAACCCAGATGCGCCCGTCGACGATCTTGATTGGCTCGGCCAGCAGGTCATCCGACATATCTAAGAAGTTTGACAGTTCCCCGGCGCGAGCCGAGGTCGCGCGGTGTGCTGCACCAAAGGTTACGGTCGCCAGTGATCCCACCTGAGTGTCAATCTGGTTGCCCATGGTCACATCAACACCCAGGCCGGTGCACAGGCCAAGAATCTCGGTGGCCTCGGTGAAACCGGAGCGCGCCGTCTTGATGCAAATAGCGTTGGCCCCGCCGGAGAGTAATTCACGCGAAGCATCTCCGGCGGTCGGAACCGATTCATCGGCAACAATCGGAATCGGGGAGTGGTCCACCAGACGACGACGGCTCATGGCCTCTTTCGCATCGCAGGGTTCCTCCAACATCGTCAGACCCAAATCGGCTGTACGGCGTAGTACTTCCATCGCTTCATTGGCGGACCAACCGCGGTTGGCATCAAGATAAATTTCGACGTCGTCGCCCAGACCTTCACGTAGTACATGGCAGGCCTCAATGTCCAGCGATAGGGGACGGCGTCCGACTTTGAGTTTGAAAGTGGTGATGCCGTACTGTTCACCGAAGTGCTGAGCCTCTTCGAGTAGTTCTTTGGCCGGTTTGAAGCCCAGCATGTGGCTTACACGCATCGAATCGGTGTAGCCACCCAGTAATTTGTGGACCGGGGTCTGCAAAGCTTTGCCCAATAGATCCCACAGGGCAATATCGACGGCACCTTTGGCCACCTGATTGTTGATGGTCCGGTGTAGCACAGCGTGGACTTTTTCGCGGTCGAAGGGATCCAGTCCGATGATGTCGGGTCCGAAGACTTCTTCGATGATCACTTTAATTGAAGCCTGCGTTTCGCCGTAGGTATATGGTCGTGGCGGGGCATCGGCGATACCGGTGATCCCAGCATCGGTGTGGATGCGTACCAGAATGTGGTCTGCGGTCGTGACTTCACCGGAGGCAAATTTCAGTGGATGCGTATAGGGGATCGCATACGGAATTGCTTCGACGGCAGTGATCTTCATGTTTGCTCCAGAGTTCTTATGCAGATCGAATACTGTGGTTTTCTAAATTTCTGGTGGCCTCGCGGGCCAGTTCGATAAATGACGTCAGCAGTGGACTGTCGTTGCCGGTTTTCCATGCGGTGCCCAGCCCTACGGTGACCTCTTCTTCAAGCGGTCGCACCGCGATCGACGAATTCAGTGGGAAAGATTGGGAACCGGGGACAAAACTCACGCCCAAACCAGCACTGACCAGCGCAATGAGTGTGGAGGTTTCGGTGGCTTCTTGGACGATGCGCGGCCGGAACCCGGCCCGGCGGGCCATCTCGGAAATCACCGAGGACACCGAGGAGCTGCGGGGGTATCCCACGATGTCATCTTTGGCAAAGGCTTTAATGCTGACCGGCCCGGCGTCCTGAGCCAGGTGGTGCTGTTGCGGCAAAACGGCAACGAGGCGGGTCTGCTGAATTTCGTCAATGCTGATCTCCGAGGATTGCACCGGTGGCCGCAGAATGGCAACATCTAAGCGGTTTTCCAATAATGCTTCCTCCATCTCTGGTGTGAGCTTTTCTCCAGCAACCTGGAGCCGTACCAGTGGCATGCGCTCGCGGGCAACACGCACGATCTCTGGCATGAGCCGATAGGTTGCGGTGCCTGCAAAGCCCACGCGAAGAATACCTGCCGCACCGCGGCCTACCTCGGCGACGTCGTGTTTTGTTGCCTCGACTTCGGCCAGAATTTGTCGGGCCCGTTCCATCAACAAGGCGCCCGCCTCGGTGAGTTCAACTTTTCTCGTGGTGCGTTCTAATAGCAGGGTGTCGAGCTCAGCTTCCAGCTGTTTGATCTGGCTTGATAATGGGGGCTGGGCCATATGCAGACGATCAGCTGCGCGGCCAAAGTGCTTTTCTTCGGCAACGGCGAGGAAATACCGTAGGTGACGTAATTCGACCATGGTTTTCCTCCTCTAAGATCCGTTAGCCGGTGAAGTTAGCTGTGATTGCAATGACATCAGGCTACGTCGGCAGCCCATGACAAGTGAAAGACCTATTTCGATAGAATTCATATCTTCAGCCTATCAATGCTGGTAATTCTCGTACTTCTATATCTAGATCAAACGGTTTATGCTGGGTCAGGTCATCGCGTGAGATGACTACGCGCATAAGTGCTGTGTCCATTTGACCAAGGTGCCCATTCAGATGGTGCGTACGGATGTTTGGTTGAACGTGATGTTAATGGGTCTCATCATGCCGGGCATGTACACCCTGGTGACATTGATATTTGGTAGTAGTTTGTAGTTGGTGAGCTCTTAGAATCGAAAGGACACCGCATGTTATTTCTTGCACGCATGGACGTCGTCTTCCCGGAATCCATGGACGCTGCCACCAAGGCCGATTTCCAAGTTCGGGAGAAAGAATACTCCGGCAACCTGCAGCGCCAAGGCGTCATGAAAGGCATCTGGCGCGTTGTTGGGGAGTATGCCAACTACTCAATCTTTGATGTTGACGGCCATGATGAGCTGCACGAGATTCTGTCGGGTTTCCCGATGTTTGCCTACATGAATGTCAAGGTCACACCGTTAGCCAAGCACCCCAACGCCACCACTGATGACTTCTTTGGCGCGTAGTTCAAGATAGGGGTCTGCCCGGATTGTTGGGCTAGCGCTCCAACTCTTTCACTCGGTCCTCGTAGTCTTCTGCTGCGAGGGTTTTCGCTGATGGGCACAGTGAGAGAACAACTCCTGCACGGTCAGTAAAGAAGGGTTGAGACTGCACTAATTTCATCCTGATGTGATTGTGGTTCGACCCCTTGAATGAAGATGGGGCTAGCGGGCAGTTGGGACATTTGTCTCGGTTCTATCTACGACGGCTTGCGCATCCGGATTAGGCCATTTCTCTATACCCTTGGTGAGGTAGTTCACTATCGTCAGCGCAGTGCATCACTGCACAATGTGACAAGGGGTATAGTCCATGAGTGACTCAACCAGGTTCTCTTCAAATGTTTCTGCTGTGGCAGAAGCAGATCAAGATAACCAAACTGCCAGCGCACCAACCGCCAAAGAGCGGCGCAGGGTCTTAGGTGCATCATTACTCGGAACCGCTGTCGAGTGGTACGACTTCTTCATCTATGGCTCAGCTGCTGCGCTAATTTTCGGTCCGCAATTCTTCCCAACTGAGGATCCGCTGGCCGGCACGCTCGCGGCATTTGCTACATTTGCGGTGGGGTTCATTGCTCGCCCGCTCGGCGGCGTCATTATGGGTCACTACGGCGACCGCGTTGGTCGAAAATCCATGCTCATGTTCTCTATGATGCTCATGGGGGTAGCTACCGTAGGGATCGGACTGCTGCCAAACTATGCGGCGATTGGCATGTGGGCGCCAATCCTGCTGGTGCTGCTGCGTCTATTGCAAGGCGTCGGTGTGGGCGGCGAATGGGGTGGTGCGGTGTTAATGGCTGTGGAATACTCCCCGTCCAATAAACGAGCCCTTTACGGGGCTTTCCCACAGATGGGGCTACCCATCGGGATTATCGCATCCAACATTGTCTTCATCGTCGTCACCAACATCATGGCCCCAGAAATGTTCCAGGCCTGGGGCTGGCGCATCCCATTTCTCTTCAGCGCCGTGCTAGTTGGTATCGCGCTTTGGATCCGGTTGCGAGTTGAAGACTCCCCGGCGTTTAAGGCAGTCCAGTCCAAGGACGAAGTGGCGAAAGCGCCACTGGTTGACCTGTTGAAAAATCATCTGGGAACCGTGTTGTTGGCCGGCACCATTTCGATTGCTTCGCCTGCGCTGGGCTATCTGTATTCCGTATGGATGCTGTCGCACCGCGAAAACCTGGGCGCCGATGGCGTTTCACAGAACCTCATGCTAGCACTGATTATCTGGGGTGCAGTATGCCACCTGGTAACTGTGGCGCTGGGTGCGGTGCTAGCCGATAAATTCACCCAGAAACGCATCTTTTTGTGGGGCGCAGGCTTATTGGCTGTCTTTGCCTTCCCCTTCTTCTGGCTGGTCGACACCGGTGCTTGGTACAACATTGCCATCGCCTTTGCCCTGATGCTGCTGGCTCAATCGCTGATGGCAGGCCCGCAGGCGGCTCTTGTGGCGGAACTGTTCCCGGCCGAAGTGCGGTACTCGGGTGCCTCAGTGGCTTATCAAATCGGGTCGATTCTGGGCGGCGGGTTCATGCCGCTGATTGCGACCAGTCTGTATGCGGCATTCAATGATTCGTGGCCGATTGCGACCTACATGTTCATTCTCGCCGCCGTCAGCTTTATTGCCATGGCTGTGCTGAAGGTTGGCAAATACCGTGCATCGGTCGACTAACTAGGTTCGCGACATTTGTCGTAGTCGAGGTAGGTCACTAGCCGCTGCAGAACCTTGCACGGCATTCATAACCTATGAGTGAGACCAATCACAAGGATAGTAAGGAGTGGAGGAAACGATGTCTACGCTTACCCCCGTCGTCGAGGGCGCATATGTTTACGACACCAAGCTGAGTAATCAAGGTCGTAATCTCAACAGAATGTGCTTCTCTCTGAAAGACGCCGAAAACCGTGAGAAGTTCCAGGCGGATGAAGCAGCATACTGCGCCGCCTATAACCTCACCGAAGAACAGCAGCAGGCCGTCTTGGATCGTGACTGGATCAGCATGATCGAAAAAGGTGGCGCTTCGATTTTCTACATCATCAAATTAGCGGCAATTGACCACAAATCCATGCAGGATCTCGGAGGCATTTTCACCGGGATGACTACTGAAGAATTCGTTGCAGAGTTACGCGCAGGAGGACGGAAGTTTGGCTGAAATTATTTGGGGTCTGGCAACCTCGCACGTACCATCCATTGGTGCAGCGATGGACCGCAACAAGACCGAAGACGAATATTGGAAACCACTGTTTGACGGCTACGGCCCGGCACGCGCATGGATGGCCGAACATAAGCCCGACGTCGCTATTGTTGTCTACAACGATCATGCCAACGCTCTTGGGTTGGAAATGATCCCGACGTTTTCTATCGGTACTGCCGAACGCTATAACGTCGCTGATGAAGGATACGGTCCGCGCTCCGTGCCAAATGTCGAAGGCGACTTGGATCTATCTGAACACCTGCTGGTCAATCTGGTTGACGAAGGCTTCGATATGACCGCCCTGCAGGAACTGGATGTTGATCACGGCTGCACCGTGCCACTATCGGTCTACACTCCTGATCCAGGTGATGCCTGGCCATGCCGTGTTGTGCCCATGCTGGTCAACGTCCTACAGTACCCGCAACCAACGGCAGCTCGTTGCCTCGCACTGGGTGAAGCACTGGGACGCGCCATTCGGTCATATCCAAAAGATATCAAAGTTGCCGTCTTCGGTACCGGTGGCATGTCGCACCAGCTGTCTGGTGAACGTGCCGGACTGATTAACGAAGAATTCGACCGGAACTTCTTGGAGAAAATCGAAACCGATCCGCAGTCTTTGGCTGCAATTTCTCGTGGTGAATATATTGAACAAGCCGGCTCGGAAGGCATTGAGATGATCATGTGGCTGATCATGCGCGGCGCTTTGGGGGACGACATCACCAGAATCCACGACACCTATCATGTCCCGGCATCCAATACCGCAGCTGCCCTGGCCTTATTTGCTACGGAAGCTGTCAACGCCAAGGATAACGAACTCGCAGCAGTTTAGGACTCGAAACGAAGAGGCGGTGGGAGAAAATCCACCAGGTAATGAGGGGAGAAAAATGAGTACATTTGTACTGGTCCACGGTGCTTGGCACGGTGGATGGTGCTGGCAGCGGACCGCTCCATTGTTGGAGCGTGCTGGCCATGAAGTCCACACACCCACACTGACGGGGCTATCGAATACGGCCCATTTATTGTCGCCGGCGGTAGGTCTTGATACTCATATTGAAGACATCGTCAGCTACATTGAGGCATATGATCTCAGCGAGGTAACCCTGGTCGGTCACAGCTACGGTGGCCAGGTCATTACCGGTGTTGCCGACCGCATTCCAGATCGTTTGGCTCGTCGGGTTCACTTAGACGGTTTTATCGGTGACGGCCGCCCAGCTATTGAGCTGCTGCCTGAGGGTCCTGCCGGGCACTACCGACATTCGGTAACAGAACAGGGCTTCGACTGGCTCATTCCGCTGCGCCCCTTAGAGAAACTTGGCGTCACCGACTCCCTAGACCTGGAATGGCTGACACCGCGGCTGACCCCGCATCCGTGGAAGACCTATACCGATGCATTGTCGCTCAGTGGTAACCATGAGAAGGTCACCGGGGTGTTTATTGAAAGTGTCGACTGGATGCGTGTCTTCCAAAAATATGCCGAGATCGCCAAAGAATCTGGTTGGGAAACATATACGCTGAACACCGGACACGAATCGATGGTCACAGCGCCTGGCGAACTGGCAGACACTTTGCTGACCATTGTTGAAAAGGACAACGCATGAGCATGGAATTCTTGGTTCGTTTTGAAACCTTCTTGCCAGAGTCCATGAGTCAAGAAACAGTCAAAGCCCTGAAAACTGCTGAACGGCAGCGTGCCATGGAACTGCGTGAAGCCGGGATTTTAAAAAGGCTGTGGCGGGTCCCAGGACGACGGGCAACCGTTGGGCTGTGGCAGGCCACTTCAGCCACTGAACTCCACGAAGCCCTGGCCTCACTGCCGCAGTTCCCCTGGATGGACGTTGCGGTAGAACCCTTGGCAACCCACCCGCAGGAGCAGTAGTTTCGTGGCAAATACACACGATCACGCCACCGGGCAGCCGCGAGCCATCGCACAACGGCTGTCCGGTACGTGCGCCATCGTCACCGGTGCTGCGCAGGGTATTGGCCGGGCCATCGCCGACAGGCTGGCCGCCGAAGGCAGCCATGTTGTGTGCCTGGATGTCCACGAAATGGCAGCACCGGTGGTGCAAGGTCAAGAATTTCACTTCTGCGATGTCACAGACGTCCACCAGGTGCAAGACGTCGTCGCCAACGTACTCGCCGAACACGGTGGTGTGGACATTCTGGTCAATAACGCTGGACTATTAGAACAGGCACGCTCACTGCGCGACGTCACTTCCGAACAATTGCATCAGTACTTCGATACCAATGCTGTTGGTCCGATGCTCATGGTTCAAGCCGCCTATGATGCGCTCATCACGAGTACGTGGCGAGGTAGAGTTATTAATATCGCCTCGCGGACCTTTTTCACCGGCAGCTCCAGGCAGCCAGCCTATGTGGCGTCGAAAGGCGCACTACTGGGCCTGACGAGGGTCATGGCGCATGAACTTGGCGAATACGGCGTCACCGTGAATGCCGTGGTGCCATCCCAGATTGCCAGCCCCGGAACACGCCGGTACACCTCCGATGAAGCTTTTGCTTCAACTATGGGCCGTCAGGCGATTCGTGAGTTCGTCACCGGCGATGATGTTGCTGGCAGCGTTGCATTCCTCGCGTCCCCGGATGGGACTATGATGACGGGACAAACCGTGGTCTGCGATGGCGGCGGACTGATGCGATAAGCGTGAATTTCCCACCGTTTGAAGGATGAATCTTGCCATGGGCACACCAGATTTCAACGCTACAGACATAGCTGCTCGTGATGCCAAAATCCAAGATCTTCAGCAACAGCTTGCCGACGCGCGCCGTCAAGAACAATATCTAACGGCGGTAACGCGCACGACCGCCAACCTGGCCTCGGAACGCTCTTTGCCATTGACCTTGACGGCAATGGCCGAGGAGATCGTGCAAGCTGATGAGCTCGTCGGTGTCCAAGTGTTGACGAATGAGCATGCCAGCGGCAAGCTCCACATGCTGGGCATGGCAGGATTCCCGCCATCGCTGAGCAGCTCATTTTACGCCAAACTCAAACAATGTGAGCAGCTTGGTGCAGACCTCATGATGCTCAAAGCATTCCATCTTGCTAAACCAGTGGTCATCGAAAACCGCTACGAGGAGGTCATGTCGGATCCATGCTGGCAGCCACTGCACGAATACCATCGGGAACCGCGCTGGGGAGACTTCGCCTCGTTTCCGATCATTGTGCGGGGAAAGACCGTGGGGATACTGAACGCCTTTGTAACCCCCGGATTTAAGGTCGACGCTCGCAGTTACGCATTTTTGAGTTCCATGGCCGAACAGGCCGCTTTTGCCATTGACTATGCCTCACTATTGGACGAGGAGCGGCAAATTGCTCAACGCCAAGAACGGCAGCAACTCGCCAGGAACCTGCACGACTCTGTTGTTCAACAAGTCTTTTCGATGGGTATGCTGTCGCAGACCGTAAGCGTTTTGGCTCAGAAAAATGATGCCAAAGTGTCGGCGCGGATCTTGGAAACCTCCCGCGATCTGGAAGACATCACATCATCGGTGCTCAAAGATCTCCGGATGCTGGTTGCACAACTAAAGCCCACGGTCATTGACGAGGGAGCATTTCGGCGCGCGTTGGAGACCTTTCAATCCACCACGCACCGGCAAACCGGGTTGGAGATTTCTACTCGAGTGGATCCGCGAGTCGACATGCTGGAACGAGAATTGGCCGAAGACCTCTATCACGTGATTGCAGAAGCAGTGCATAACGCGGTCAAACATAGCTCGGCCAGCGAGATCGACATCGACATTGTCATCGATGACCAACTGATGCTGACCGTCCAAGACAACGGAAACTCAGCTCATCATCAACTCTCACCGCACCACCTCGTCACTGCCGATCACCTGCCAAAACCCGGTAACGGTTTGAGTTTCATGCGAGAACGCGTGGAACGGTGGCAGGGAGAATTTTCTGTAGACTTTGGTGTCCCTCGAGGTACCGTTGTGCAGGCTAAGATGCCCGTGCTGCTACGACAGCCCCGAGATGAAGACAGTGTTTTGGGTCCTGGAGGGAATGGATAATGCCGAAAGAAATTGATATGCCGTCCGACACCGGTCACCAGGATACGCTCAAAGTTTTTGTTGTTGACGACCACGCCATAGCTCGTCGCGGTATCGCTGCATATTTAGACGTCCTCGACGATATGGAAACCATCGGGGAAGCCATAGACGGACAAGATGCCCTGGACCAAATGGCTGAATTCGCGGCATTCAAGAAATTACCGGATGTCGTACTGCTGGATTTGTTGATGCCCCGGTTAGACGGTGTGAGCACCCTGAAGATCCTGCGTGAAAAATACCCGCAAGTCCAGGTCGTGATTCTGACCAGCTACGACGAAGTCGAACGCATGAACACTGTGATGCGCCTGGGTGCAGCTGGTTATCTGTTAAAAGATGCCGGACCGCTTGAAGTCGCTTCAGCAATTCGCGCCGCGGTGAAAGATGAAGTATTTATTGCCACCTCGATGGCGAAGAAACTCACCCAAATGATGAACTCGCCAGCCAGCGGCATTTCCTCGTTGACCGAACGTGAACGGACCGTGCTGATGCTTGTGGGGGAGGGATGTTCCAATCAGGAGATCGCTAAGCGACTCCATATTAGCGAGCGGACTGCACGGACCCACGTGTCCAATATGTTGGGCAAACTCAATCTGAGCTCTCGGACCCAAGCAGCGCTGCTGGCCGTCAACTCGGGGCTCATCGCTCCCTAAGAACTTGGCGCCAGCTACGTCAAATGACGTAGCTACGTTCGACAGTTTGGCTCAAGAATGCCATGGGAACTGAAACTACAGTGGAGTGAGACGGGTCACGATCGTGGGATAGAGACTTCTCCTACACCGGCCACGAGTTTTTTATGAATAATCAGTCGATCCATCGAAAGGATTGTACCAATGTCGAATCCAAACTTGCAGGAGATCTTGGACAAATCTGCCAGCCCCCTCCAGCACCTACGCAACGTTCCAGCAGGCACCTATGTCTACCCGGTTGTCGCATCGGAATTCTCTAACTGGCGCAAAGAAGTTCAGGCGTGGCGGGATTCTGCCGTTTTATTTGACCAGACCCACCACATGGACAACCTGTACATCAAGGGCCCAGACGCACTGAAGCTGATCTCCGATACCGCGATCAACTCGGTTGAAAACTTCCCGGTCAACAAGGCCAAACAGTACGTCCCCGTCACCCCGTACGGCCACGTCATTGGTGATGGCATCCTGTTCAGGGAAGCCGAAGAAGAATTTGTTTACGTTGGCCGCTCACCTGCCGCCAACTGGCTGATGTTCCACGCAGAAACCGGTGGCTACAACGTTGAGATTGTCATTGACCGCCGCTCACCATCCCGCCCAATGGGTAAGGCCGTAGAGCGCGAAGAATGGCGCTTCCAAATTCAGGGGCCACGCGCCTGGGAGGTCATTGAAAAACTCCATGGCGGTCCACTGGAGAAATTGAAATTCTTCAACATGTCCCACATGAATGTAGGCGACACCCAGGTTCGTACTCTGCGCCACGGTATGGCAGGAGCCCCGGGTCTAGAACTGTGGGGACCATACGAAGACTACGATCGGATCCGCGAAACTATTCTTGAAGCCGGCGCGGAGTTCGGCCTGGAAGCCGCCGGTGCCCGTGCATACTCCTCGAACACCCTGGAATCCGGCTGGATTCCATCCCCACTGCCAGGTATCTACACCGGTGATAAACTCGCAGACTACCGCAAGTGGTTGGGCGCTGATAGCTACGAAGCCAACTCGGCTGTAGCCGGTTCCTATGTCCCAGAAAGTGTCGAAGGGTATTACACGACCCCGTGGGAACTGGGCTACGGTTCGTTCATCAAATACGACCATGACTTCATCGGTCGGGATGCTCTTGAACAGATGGATCCGGCAGCACAGCGCAAGAAGGTCACTCTGGCCTGGGACGGCGATGATCTGGCCACCATCCACGCTTCGATGTATCAGAACGAAGAGCTGCCATATAAGTTCTTTGACCTCCCGAACGCCAACTACGGCGCATCGAACTTCGATTCCATCGTGGACGAAGCCGGCAACGTCGTCGGTGTTTCGATGTTCACCGGCTACAGTTGGAACGAAAAACGCGGCCTGTCGCTTGCCATCGTCAACCCAGACGTCGAAATTGGTTCCCAACTGAAAGTCGTCTGGGGCGAGCCGGAAGCAACTGGAAAACTTTCCGTTATGCCACACCGCCAGTACAACGTTGGCGTTGACGTCAGCCCGGTTCCATACTCCGAGGTTGTTCGTCGTGAATACACCGATGGTGGATGGCGCAAGAAAGCAGCCTCCAACAGCTAACCGCTTGAGCAAGCTGCGGCGTCCGATTCCTTATTTCAGGCGCTGCAGCTTTGCTGACTCTTCCCAAAGAGCCCTACATGCTGCTATGAAACGTTGTTTGACTAGCAGCATTGTCATGACTACATCGTTTTCCACACCGCTGACTGCGGCTTGTAGAAGCCTCGACGGAGCGCACCACGTCGGGGTGTACCGTTCAAAGGATCCAATAGATATGAGTTCTGAATCCAATAATCTCATTGTTACGTTGTCTTGTCCGAATCAGCCGGGGATTGTGCATGCTCTGACTGGGGCGTTGTTGAAGGTTCATGCGGATATTGCCGAGTCTCAGCAGTTTGATTCCCCGCACAGTGGGACGTTTTTTATGCGCGTGCAATTTTCTACGGATTGTTCCGTGGCCGATACGCAAACAGCCATTGCCGACGTCGTTAAACAATACGATATGCAAGCCCG
>NZ_DYXC01000060.1 GCF_020742345.1 Enteractinococcus helveticum
TACAGCATTGTTTGAAAACTCGCTCAAGAGGTTTCAGAAAGACCCGAAGCAAGGAGTGAAATGAGCATTGAGAATAACCCCGACATCCGGCGACCGTTATTCCTGACAGACCAAGATGTTGCAACGCTGGCCAATTTTGAAGATGCGATTGCAGCGATTCGAGCGGCTTACTCAGCTGCCGAAGACGAGCACCGAACACCTGGACGCATTTTTGCAGACTCACAGCGTGAATGGATGCGCATCATGCCCTCAATTCCTGCTTCGGGCCAGCTCTTCGGCGCAAAATCCATCGTGGGAAGTTTCGCCGACGGCCTGCAGGTCAGCTACATGATCAATCTGTTCGATAAAGATACCGCCGAACTGGTCGCGTTGATCGATGGCAATCGTGTCACGGGGCTGCGAACAGCTTCGACCACTGCGGTGGGAGCCTCTACCATCCTGCCGAACAAACCGGTATCCATTGGGGTCATCGGTTCTGGCTTCGAAGCGCGCTCCCACCTACAGGCGCTGGGCAACGTCGCCGAGTTCTCATCCATCCGAGTCTTCAGTCCGACACCTGCTAATCGGGAAGCTTTCGCGGCCGATTTCAGCACCAGAGATGGCTCACAGGCCGTCCCAGTTTCAAGCGCTGATGACGCCGTAGATGGTGCTGACTTGATCTTGTGCGCGGCTCGATCGCGAGACGAAACCCCAATCATTCGAGCCGAAACCGTGGCCCGCGATGCCACGGTCATCTCAATTGGCTCGACTACCCGTGGGCAGCGCGAAGTCCCCGTCGAACTTATTGATCGAGCCTCCACAATTGTGGTGGACACCTATGACGAAGTAGTCCACGACAGCGGTGACATGTTGGCCGCACAAGCCGCAGGGATCCATCTCAACGGCAAAGTACTCAGTCTGAACACCGCACTCAATTCCCAAACTTCCATCGACACGTCGAATGGAATTCGAATCTATAAATCTACGGGCTCTGGCCTTCAGGACATTGTTGTCGCTGAGATGCTATACAACCGTGCCCGCGCCCTGGGTATGGGCACCGAACTCCCCGCAACCATCGTTACAAGCGCTAAATAACTAAGGAGCAATAAATGCTGGACTACTCAGTAACAGAAGCACGCGCATGGGCGCGTGAAAAATTTGTGGGGGCAGCTGCCGTAACCCACCCATCGTTCACCGCGGACTTCTCGCAGTTGAACGAGGACGCCATCCGACACGATGTTCTACGTCTCAAAGAAATGGGATACACCGGCACCCTCCTGGTAGCCGAAGTCAATATCACTCCTGAAGAAAATGCACGGATGGCGGCAATCGCCCGCGAAGCCGCCGGCCCTGACTTCGGACTGTTTTTCCACGCCATTTACGGCACCCTGGAACAAAACATCGAGGCAGCAAAATTAGCTACGAAATCCGGTGTGGATCGCGCCCTGTTGGCCTACCCAGCATCGTTCTGGCCGACCTCATTCGACGAGGTCTTTGATTACACCAAGCGCTTTACTGAAGAAACGCAATTGGCCACGATGCTGTTCCCACTCCCAGCTTGGGGATTCGAACGCATCCATCCGGCAGGCATGCCCGTCGATTTCGTGCGTCGCGTTATCGATGAGCTACCAAACATTGTGGCGATCAAAGCAGAACAGGGCTATCCGGGAATTCCGGGGCTCATGGAAATGTACCACCACTTCCGCGATGAAGTCGTCATTTCATCGCCTATTGAAGCTGACACGATCCCGTTGATGTCTCAACTTAACCTTCAATATTCCGCAACCGCTAACACCAACTGGATGGGTGACTACTACCCTCGGGTATTCGATATGGCACGGAATGGCCAGTGGGAGGAAGCTATGAAGCTCTACTGGCAGGTTACGCCAGCACGGGCTGCAAACAATACTGTATCAGCGACCTCCACTCCCGGCACGAATATGATCAGCCGTACCCAGTGGAAATACCAAGAGTGGCTAGCTGGCTATAACGGCGGAGCACTTCGTCCTCCGGCAACCAAACTCCCCGATCGCTTCATGAAGCAGCTTCGTGCAAGCTTGGAAGCTTCGGGCCTTTATGTAACCGACTCTCCTGATGAGGAATTCGTGCACGGGCGCGTTCCAGCTCGCGCACCGAAGGTCTCCATCGGAGCCTAACTTAGATACACTAATGCCGGTCCCGCAGCTACACGGTGGGGGACCGGCATTAGTGTATCCACCCAACCGTTCTCTACCGGATATGGGTGGGTCCCATCCGTCACCGCAATATGCACGCGAGGGAATTTGTATGGCCTCCGTAACGGCAGCACATCAATGCCAACCCAGAGCTGGTCAGCCTGACCCGTCACAATCGCCTAACGACCGTCGCGCCCTTGAACAGGTGGGTACAACGGTCGTTATGCGTGTGAGTCGTGAGCTGTTCGGCATTAGAAGCGGTTGCGGACGTGTCTTTCGCGGCCATAGAGAAATGCTGCCGCAATGACGACGAAACCGTAAATGATGCGACTTCCGGACTCGCTCATTCCGACACTCAGCACAATCGTGGACAGCAAAGTCAGGATCAGGGCACCTAACACTGTCCGGGTATAGCTGCCATGGATCGAACCGAAAGTCGTACCGCCCAGCAGTACCGCAGCCAGGCCAGTAAAGAAGTATGGTTCGCCGATATTGGCGGACCATCCGGCGCTAAAGCTTGCGATAAACATCCCTGCGATCCCTGCAGCTATTCCCGACGTAGCAAACGTCAAAGTCCAGACTTTACCGGTGTGGACCCTTGTCAACTCGGCGGCTCGGGCATTCGTTCCGGTGGCATATAGGCGACGCCCACTGGCAGTCCGGGTCAAAAACAACCACACTAGCACGACCGCAGTGAGCACAATCAACAGGATCGGCGGGATGGGAAGCCCGAAGGTAGTCCCGTTAATGGCGGTAAGCGCTCGCAGTGAATCCGGCGGAGCGGATGTGAAATTCGCTTTCGCCACAAACAGGGTGCCGCCGACCAGTGCGGCATTTACCCCAAGCGTCAACACGAGGGGCTGAATATTGTATCGATGACTAACAAATCCAACGAAGGCGCCCATGAGACCACATATAACGACTGTCATCAGCAGCGCCAGAGGTATCGGCCATCCAGCTCCTCCTGCGAGATTCGAGGAGATAAAAGCACCCACGATAATATATCCGGGTATCGCTAGATCCAAACCCCCAATGAGTACCACGAAAGTTTGACCTAGTGCTGCAAACGCGAGCAGCGCCGCAAGAATGAGCACAGATACGATAGACAGCCGATTAACGAATGCCGGAATGCTGATGACAAGCCACAGAACCAGCGCCAGCAGAACCGACAACTGCAAAATCGGAAGTCTTAAGACGGATAAGCGAAACTTTGTCCATCTGGACGGAACTGCGGGCGCATCATGACGCGCGTCGACAACGGTATGGGTGGTTGTCACTGGAGTTTTCCTTTCTGCCGCGCTGACAACAGGGTCGCACTGACGAGTACGCCCACGACAAGAACGATGCCGTAAGCAAACTGGATAAGATTTGACTGCACGCCACCTGCGGTCAGCAACTGCTGGATAAGATAAATGGCAAAGGCTCCAAAGAGAGTTCCTAACATGCTGCCTCGGCCGCCAAGAAGACTGGTACCACCCAGGACGACCGCGGCGAGGCCCAACAGCGCGTAGGTTGTAGCCAACGCTGACTCTGAAGACTGCAACAGCGCTGCCAGTGCGATACCACCAATACCAGCAAAGAGTCCTCCGAGACCGTAGGCCAAAATCCGAACCGCCGTCACGTTGACACCGGAGCCGAAAGCTGACAGATCGCTATCCCCGGTCGCCAACAGGTTACTGATAAATGCGGTGCGCCTAAGTAAAAACCAAATGAGCGCTGCAGCGCCAATAGTCAACAGTGCACCAGGCATGAAGCCAAGGGTTCGTGCCAATCCCGCGCTCCACCGATCGGCAGCTTGAACGGGGTTTGGTGCGATGGTCTGTGATAAACCAATAAGTATGAAGAGCATTCCTACTGTCGCGACGACCGGGTGCAATCTGACCACCGCAACAAGGATTCCGTTGATCATGCCGACAATTGTGGCCAGGATCAACAGAATCGGTACCGAAAAGTACCAAGAGCCAAGCCCCGCGGGCATCAGCACGGCGATGAAGATGACACTAATGAAGGTAGTCAGAGGTCCCACTGAAATGTCCATCCCACCGGAGAGGACTGACGGTGTTGAGGCGAAGCCCACCAGCGCAAACGGTGCGAAGGTGCCCAAGATGGCCGGCCAACGAGTGGGATTCGCAAAGCTCGGCGAGACGATAATATTGAGAGCCAGCAACACGATGCATAACAGCAGTGCAAAGGCATAAGGACGTTGTTGGAGAAAAGCAAATATCCTATTCATACTGCACTTCCATTTCTTGGCCAAAGTATGCGGTCACAATAGACTGCTGGTGAAGATCCTTGCCGGCAAGCTCGGCAAAAACGGTCTTGTCCCGAAAGACCAGCGCTCTGTCCGTCAGTTGGACGATTTCGTCGACTTCGCTTGAAAGCACCACAATCGCAGTTCCTTGTAATGCAAGGTCCTGAAGCGTGCGGTATATCTCAAGCTTGGTTGAGATATCGACTCCACGAGTGGGATCATTGAGCAACAGAACCGAAGGTTCCGTCGCCAACCACCGTGCAAGCAGCACTTTTTGTTGGTTCCCGCCGGAGAGCGTGGTGATGGAATCGTCGGGACTCCCTAACTTGATACTGAGACTTTGGATATACTCTCGAAAGCGCGCAGCCATGCGTTTCCTGCTCAGGAATGGTCCAATCTTGTCTTGACGCATCGTCGGCAGCGCAAAGTTCTCCTGGATGGACATCTGTTCAAATAACGATTCACCGCGACGTTCTCTGGGCAGATAAGCAACCCCCAAACCTGCAGCATTGCGCCGTCCCACAGGAGTAGCTGAATTATTTTGCTCTGCTTCGAGCCGCGATACACGGCCCGGCCCCCCTGCGAAACCGCTGAGGCGACGAATGAAGAGGTCCTGCCCATGTCCTTCGAGTCCGCAGAGTCCGAGGATTTCACCGGCTCGAATGTCCACGTTGATTTTCGTAGCCTGTTCGGCCAATTGGATATCTCGAGCTTGCAGAACTACCTTGCCAGGTTCTCGAGGGGGCTTGAAACTCTCCTCTGGACTAGCTTTTGAACCGGTCATATCTTGTATCAATCCGCTTATGGTCATTGTTTCCTTTGCAACCGTGGAGATAGTCTGCCCGGAGCGCAATACGGTAACTCGATCTGAGATTTCGGCTACTTCGTCCATGCGGTGAGAGATAAATAGCACTGCCGAACCCTGCGCGGTTAGCCTCCGGATCTCGTTAAAAAGCCGGTCTCTGGTTTGTACATCGAGTGCAGCGGTTGCTTCATCCAGAATCAGGACGCGAGGTCGACGAACTAACGAGCGAGCAATACTCACGGCCTGTCGTTGTGACAAAGAAAGCTCAGCTGCAGGGACATCCAATTGGGCGTTGCCCAGAAGCCGCTCCAATACTTCGGTTGCCTGCTGTCGTTGGGTCGCCGTCTTAAATCGTCGACGAAATATCCCGTCTGAGCCGAGCCAGATATTCTGCAAGACGGATTGGTGGCTTGCAGTGAGTACTTCTTGGAAGACCGTCTCGATACCATAGTGACTAGCTCCGCGGGGGCTGCGCAGCGTTAGATCCGCACCGTCAAGAAGCATCTTGCCACTATCTGGCTGGTGGACACCTCCAAGAATTTTTACTAGCGTGCTTTTTCCAGAGCCGTTCTCCCCCAGGAGTGTGTGAACTTCTCCGGGGAATAGTTCGATATTGGCTTCTACTAACGCCCTCGTGGCGCCAAAGTTTTTTTCAATCTTTGCCATCTGGAACAACGGCTGTCCTCGTTTTTCCATGGAACCTCTCAACGTGGTGTTGTGCTTTGCATCACATGTATACCATACTGTACGTATCGAACCGTGTCGATTCTTTTCGCACACACACCCTCGATGCAAAAACACGTTATGTACACCAAGGAGAAAACGTGACTAAACGCAATTCATCACGCACCCGATTACCTATTCTTTTAAGCGGCGTTGCTACGGCTACCTTGCTGCTGAGCGGCTGCACTGGAAATGGCTCCGAAGAGAATGATGCAGCTGCCGTAGCAGACGACTCTGCTGTTCAGGCCGGCGCGTGCGGTTCGATCCCCGAGATGGCGCCAAACGACCCCAGCGCCCTGCTCGGAGAAATGAGCGAAGAAGTTCAAGCCGCCTATCAGGGCTACCCATATGAGGTCAAGAAATCGCAGTGGGAGGATTGGAAGCCAGACCATGACGGACCATACACGGCCGCGATGGTCACTGATCCCCCTACCAACCCATTTCAGGTGGCGCTCTATGAATCGATGCGGAACACCCTTGCAGAAAATGATGTCGAGCTGATCGCCGAGTACGCGCCAGCTTCGCATGCGGATGTACCACAACAGTTGCAACAGTTTGAAGAGGCTATCTCCCAAGATCCAGATATCATCTTCTTCTTGCCCCTAGCGCCCGATTCCACTCTCGACGCTCTCGCCGGTGCAGCTGATGCAGGTATCCCCGTCGTCATTTTTCAAGTCCCGGTAGATTCTGAACACGCTGTGAGTGTCTCGCTAAACCCTGTGCTCCAGGCGGCTGAAACTGGCGCATCGGTCTTTAGTTCAATGGGTGGAGAAGGCGCAATCCTGCGGGTGCTAGGTGTCCCTGGGAACTCCACTGACACCTTTGCCACTATGGGCTATGACGCAGCACTGGAACAGTGCCCTGACATCACCGTCGCCGGTGAGGTCACTGGCACGTTCGAGCCGGGAACAGCACAGGCGGAGACCCTGAACTTCCTATCGAGCAACCCGACGCCTGTCACCGGCGTGGTTCAATCTGGAACGATGGGCGTTGGGGTCCTGCAGGCCTTCTTAGACTCAGGACGTGACCCTGTCCCGATCGCTGATATTGGTGCCACCCAGGGTTTCGTCAGCTGGGCTATCCAAAACCCTGAATACCCATACACCGGTTCGGTAAGCCCTGCCAGCAGAATGGGCGAAGTCTACGCAAATGTAGGCATCCGGATGCTCAATGGCGACGGCCCAAAGGTTAACCAGATGATCACTGCAGCTCAGATTCTCGACTCCGAGAACATTGTGGAACTTGGCGATGATTCTTGGGAGATCACTGACCAAAGCCTCTTTGACGGTGACCCGGAAGCATTCTTCCCGGAAGAACACCTCGATGAGTTATTCACCAACTAAAACTGGTGCTATTGATTCTTCCGTGAGTGCTGGGGAGTCGTAGAAACGCAAACACGCCGTTCACTGTATAGGTTTGTAAACATCAAACACTCAAAACCCAATACGTAAGTGAACGGCGTGTACCAACTTCGTCTATGGCGAAGCCTGCTCGGTGTCGACCGACCGAGAAACTCAAACCCCGGTGCGGGGTCTGCCTGGTGCGGTGTGCTGGCTATGATCACGGTGGCGGACCCTGGACTCGGGTGCGGTGCCGGTGTTTTTGGAAGCCGATGCGCCCAGAGTCCAATGCCCAACCTACGGGGTAGTCGTTGGCCAGGTGCCGTAGGCGCGGCATACCGCAGGCCATACCCGGTTCTTTGATCAACAGGTCGTCTGGTTAGCCACCCAGTGTTCCAAGGTCGCAGTCACGGTGTTGATGCGAGTGGCCTGGCGAACAGTCGGGTCGATCATTGATCGGGTGTGGGCTAATACCGAAGCCACCCCGCGCGGATTTTTCGGGGCGTTGGACGCCTCCGGGGACGGCCGGGGCGCCTATGTCAGTGCCGATGGCGCCGACTCGGTTGGTGATGTCGTCGCCGAATACTGCCCCAACGCAGTGCGAGCAGCCGACCCGTTTCATGTGGTCTCATGGCCACTGACGTCTTAGATGCAGTGCGCTGTGAAGCCTGGAATCACGCCCGGAAACTGGCACGCTCCGAACCCAAACGCGGCCGCGGCAGACCACCCCAAGACGGACCACCACGGCCAGTCACGCAGAAGGCCAAAGCACTCAAAGGGGCCGATATGCGTTATGGAAAACCCCGCGCATCTGGGTGAACACCAGCAGACCATACTGGGCTGGATCGCCAAAACCGACCGCCGACTGCACCGAGCCTATTTGTTGAAAGAAGGACTCCGAGCGCTCTTTCAGATGAATCTGACGGAGGCTACCGAAGCCTTAGAAGGCTTGATCAGCTGGGCCAGACGCTGCCAAATCCCAGCGTTTGTAGAACTACAACGCGATAGTATTCAGGGTCCTCTTGCCGGATATCCGAATTATGGTCCCGCTCGATGGTTATGTCATCGCCGCGAGTCTCCGTATAGAAGTGGATCCAGTCCAGTGGTGCAGGTCCGCCAACGATGCGGTACTCTTCCGCAACGATGTGAAAGACGATCGCATCGCCAATCAGGTAACCCTGGTTATTAACCCTGACTGGTTGCTTGGCTTTGTTCGCTGGGAAGGTTGAGAAGTCGTTGACTGCGATAGAACGGAGCAGGGACTGTCAATATTCGTCCGAGAAGTATTCACGTCACGTCTCGAATTGTTCGCCGAGCCCGGCGAATGATGCAGCACCTGCCCGCCCAATGAAAGTAGGCTACACAGAACTGAAATATCATGGGTCAGCCCCGATGAGTTGTCAAGTTCATATTTCTAGTGCAGTTATTGAAGTGCCTCATTCGTCGTCGGATACTCAATGCTCTTTAGCGTGTCTATTGTTGTGCATTTGAGCGTAATACCTTGTCATGCCGATTCGACGAGTACGCCCCAATATTATCCGACTCTTTCTTTCGAGACAGAATGTTCAGTCCGCCCAGGGCCCCTCCTAGCAGCGCGATTGGGAACAAGAGGAGTAGCAAAAAGCCGCTGAGTCCAATGCCAGTGCCGATAAGAACGCCACCGATTCCACCGCCGAGTGCAGAACCAATTCGTCCGCCCATTTCTGTGGTCCCGATCCCAGTGGCGCGAATATCTGTTGGGAGCGCGGTAGCCGCCAGTATCGAACGTGACGGGCCGAGCACAGAGGGGACAATAGCACCGAAAATCCCGAACATAATCAGAAGCAGCGTGTAGCCCGGAGCGGGTGTTAGCGCCACTGTCAAAATTGTCAGGGACGACAGCGCCAATAGGGTTCCAAAAACAACGAACCTTGACCATTTTGCGAGGAAAACCCCGATTAATAAACCACCCGCGGTACTTGTCAGCCCATAAAGACTCACGATCGCACTGCTCTGAACCGTGTCAAGGCCGGTGGAAGGCAGCTGCAGCAATATCGGAAGGTACTGCACTATGGTGAGCTGTGTTCCCAGGGAGACGAATCCGAAAATAAACAAAAGAATTGTCACAGGTGCGTAGGTCTTAGACATTAGCTTGGTCAGTGCACCCGTTTGATGCTCTGAGGTACTCGTTGGCTGCTCCGGCAGAACGAACTCTACTTCGTTTAGGTCGAGGTCTGGAACGATTCGCTTTACTGAGCGCTTCGCACGGTCAACTGAACCACGTGCAAGGTAGTGGCCGGGAGACTCCGGTAGGACGAATGCGGCGAGGACCACGAATATAAATGGACCTATACCTGCCATCGCTAGAAGAAGACGCCACCCTTCTGTGGGGAGTATCAGTCCTGCAAGTGACGCGCCCAAAGCCGTACCTAAACCTACGAAGGCGTACGCAACGGCAAGCAATGCAGCGCGGTTTCGCTTAGGAACGAGTTCGGATAGAAGTGCGTTCGCACTCGCCATCGTCGAACCCATGCCAAGGCAGGCTATCCAACGCCAGAGAGTAAAGGCCGCAAAGTCTCCAGAGGTTGCCCCTAGTGCCGTGGCAACTGAAAAGAGCGCAGCGGCCCAAATGAATACGGTCTTTCTTCCGATGAGATCGGCTAACCGACCGGCAATAAGTGCTCCAACTCCCATACCCACGAAGCCGCCGCTCACTACAATCGCGATTCCGCCGCCTACTTCAACACCCCAATCCTGGATGAGAGACGGAAAAATATGACTTACAATCGTCACGTCCATTCCATCAAAAAGCATTATTAATGCTATCACTGAGAAAAATAGCCAGTGCCGTTTGGTCAGCCCTTGGGCTTCCATAGCTGAAGTCAAATCTAGCTTTTTAGTTTGATGCGTGTGCATCGAGGATTAGAGCTTTCTACTCAGGGCCCCACTGTACAATCCGCCGTTGTCAGGACGCGAGGATCCTCGCAACAGCGGCTATAACCTGAGGGCGGGTCAATATTTTTGATAGTGCGAATAGAGCCCCCGTCAAGGGCTCAATTGCAATCGTCCAGTGATACGGATTATCGCTGGCCGCTGGTTAGACGCTTTGTGGTGTCGGTACTGATATTCCAGGAATGTACTGGACCAGAAGTTCCAGATCACCTGCAGATTGCCCTACACCGAGCACGTAACGGTCCGGACGGACGACGACCGCCGAAGAACCACTAAATTCCAGAAGCTGATTGATTTTCTCTGGTTCGTTCATGACGACGATGTGGTCGCTGAATTCAATCTGCTGGCGTACTTCCGAACTCAGTTGGTTGTACAGTTCCGCATTAGCAGCAATCAAAAAACGTAGCCCAACCAGCTCATCCAGGCGCTTACCATCCGCCAGCATGGGCTGTATGCTCAAGTAGCCCGCAATGTCGCCTTCGTTTGCATCGCGCAAACCTGGTCCGATGGGCGGAGAAACCGGGGCTGCCTCCATTGGATTGGCCCACAGATATTCGTCTCGCTTACGGGCCGCTTCTGCGTCCGTTGTCTGAAGAAACATCGCAGCGTTGGTCGCTTGTTCCACCCAGAATTGGGCGTGCGGTTTGCGCTCTGTCTCATAGGTATCCAAAAGGCTTTCATCCGCGACCCCTCGTTTAATGAGTCCTAACTTCCATGTTAGGTTCGCAACATCTCTGATTCCTGCACAAAGCCCTTGTCCAAAACACGGCGGAGCTTGATGAGCAGAGTCTCCAGCGAGGAATATTCTGCCTTCTCTCCATCGTTGCGCAATTCGTCCTCTAAATGTATAGACTGCCTGACGGTCTGGATGGAATTGCGCCGCTGGAAGTATTCCTCGACTGATGCGTTCAATTGCCGCCGGGGTGACAATCTCGTCGAGATCGTCTCCTTCCATAACCATGAATTCCATCCGAACACGAGTCCCTGGTAAGCGGATCCATAAGGCTGGTCGAGTGTGGTGACAAAGGAAAACCATGTCATCTTCATAGCCAGGGCTGTCGACTAAATGGCCGTCTACGACGACCCATTCGGCATCCTCCCCGAATTTTTCACTTTCAATTTCCAAAGCTCGGCGTATCGGCGAGCGCGCACCGTCAGCCGCAATTAGCCATTTTGCACGAAGTACTGCTTCTTGGCCGTTGGAGTCGACAATATTGACTTCGACCCCTCCCGAGATATTTCTGACTTCACCTGCAGTCACACCCCGACGCAGTTCAATGTTGGGCAGTTCAGAGATCCGCTGTCGTATTAGACGTTCAACCTCGGGCTGGTGAAACGTGATGTTATTAGGCCATGCTTGCGGACCGAATTCGCCGGTGGGCACCGAAATTAAAACCTCCCCAGTTTCATTTTGAAAATGAGTTGAGGACATTGGCAGGGTCGCTGCCGTCAGCTCTTCCGCGACGCCCAAGGTTTGTAGTACCCGAAAAATCTCGCCGTCGAAATGCACAGCACGCGCGGTGGGCCACGCTTCAAGGTCCTTCTCAAGACCAATAGCAGTCAAGCCGAGTTGACCCAACAACGCCAGCGCAGTTACTCCGACCGGGCCCCACCGACCACGATGACGTCTGCGTCATGAACCTCAACCATTTCAGCTCCCTTAAGTTCGAACCGTTTCGTATGTAATGTAATTCATGTCACACCGCAATGCAATGCTTTTGCTGTGGCACTTCCAGAAGCACCTAAGCCCTCTTACCTTCGGATAGGTCGCGAACGCGATTACGTTGCGTTCCTAGGCCAGTGATGCTGCCTTCAATGACGTCACCAGCTTGAAGGAACCTCCCCCAGTGCGACCCGTTACCCTGGGGCGAACCAGTGATGACCATGTCGCCGGGATGCAGCGACATGAAAGACGTTATATACGAGATCAGTTTCGGAATATTAAAAACCATGTCACTGGTGTTCCCCTGCTGCATTGGAGTTCCGTTCAGTGACAAACGGATCTCGAGGTCGTGAGGATCTTCGACGAATGCGGCTGGCACAATATATGGGCCCGTGGGGAAGAATGTCGGATGGTTCTTCGAGCGCATCCAATCGGTTCCCATCATTGGAATATCTTTTCGAGGCACAAGGCTGCGAGTGGTGATATCGTTGCAAATCGTGTACCCGGCCACATATTCCATGGCGTCTTGTTCAGAAACGCGGTAAGCGTCCCGCCCAATGACTACTCCGAGTTCGAGCTCCCAGTCATGATCGTTACCGACCTCCGGAAGGAGCACGTCGTCATATGCGCCAGACATTCCCGAAGCAGATCCGATCCACACATAAGGTTCTCCATTTTGTGCTCGCTCGTCTACTTCCTGTGCTGCTTGCTCACGCAGAGCTTCGGCAGAAGCGTCAGGGTCACCCAGCTGATGCGCTACCGTTATTTCGATGACATGTTGGCGATAGTTAGCTCCAGCAGCTATCAGCTGACCTGTTGGAGTCACCGGCGGCAAGGTCTGAAGATCTACGACCGGAGTGGAGTCGAAAGCTGCGCGCTTTTGCTCATCTTGAGCAAACTCATTCAAGCGCTCGAAGTTACTTTTCCAGTCAGAAAGCAGAACTGTTGTACTGGTGACCTCAGGGATCACGCTAGAAATACTGTATACCCGGTCTGCGATCACCATGCCCGGGAAATATTTCCCCCCTGCACTAAATGTGCCTATTGAAAACTGAACTCCCATAGTATTCCTTCCATCATTGGCCGCGTTTACCGCAGCATTCGAACACGACTCTCAGGCGTCCGATAGTGAATGTTGTGTAAAGGTTTCGTGGTTTTTACCGCCACGAAAAAGTTGAGGATCAACGATGTAGACCGATGTGTTTGGCTCAGTCCTGGCGTTACGAACTCCCCAAGGCTGCCTCAAGTACGTCAGACCTCCACAGGGAATGAATATCCTGAAACGTGGACGGCAGCATACCCAGCTCATCACGCATATGGACAAGCAATTCAAGGCCAGCAGCCGAAGGGACAAGAGTAGTCGGCTTAGTATCCCATCCGGATTCTTGCGCCCGTGGGCCGAAACCTGCTTGTGCCAGCAACTCGAGACCTTCTTGCCGGCGTGCGCTAGCGGTCCAAGTAACTGCTTCATGTAGTAGTTTCAAATACAAGTGCAATCGCGGCTGAATCTCGTCGAGTCGAGACTCGCATACCACGATGCCCTGGCCGGGATAGTCTCTAGCCAAATCATTGACCGTTGCCAACTGAGTAAGACCTTCTTGCTCGGCCATTTCATCAAAAGGTGGACCAAGCAACGTTGCGTCCACCCGCTCCTCCAAAAGCGCAGCCAAACGTTCGCTCACACCACCGATTTCGACGAATTCGACGTCTGCGACTTTTTCCTCAGCAAGTAAATACTTCGCAGCAATGGCGAACCCATTGGATGCTGCATCAACTGCGAACCGGAGTCCTGATAGCCCTGATACATCGGTTAACCCCGATCGTGCATAAAGCCCAAGAGGAGTCGTGCGCTCAACTTGTCCTACCAACCGAAAATCATCAACGTGCTGATTCCACACCAGCATGTTGTCGATGGCAGTTATGGCAACATCGCACTCTGCGTTGAGGAGATCGTCCCGCTGCTCATTGCTAGATCGAGTGACCTTTGAGTCCACATTGAGCCCGATTTTCTCGAAAACATCAAGATGCTTCGCTACAACCACCGGAACTGGGGGCACGAAATATGTTTGCCTAAGCGTCTCAGCCATAATTCCTATTCCTATTCCTATTTGCCGCCCAGTCGAACCTGCTGTAAAGGCTTGGGCTGTTCACCGAATTAGTAGAACCAATCGTCTGACCAGGAGGCCTTGTACCTTGATGCCGGCATCCAGGACGGACTAGATCAACAATGATCCGGCCTCGTCGAGAAGCCCAAGCCTCTCGACGAGACCGCGGGAATGTTACTGGTTAGGTCGGTGTGTAGCGCCCATACGAATCAGCTCGTCTTCAGTACCGGGCACGAGACCTTCTTCAGTGGCAGTTGGCTGCGGGGCCGGCGGAAACGCCTCGAGCATCGACTGCGGTAGTTCCTGATTGCGGTAGTAGTCGTTTGGTCCGTCCTCAGG
>NZ_DYXC01000061.1 GCF_020742345.1 Enteractinococcus helveticum
GCCAAAAGAGCGATAAGAATCCGGCCACTTCATCACCGTGTTTTGCGGTGTATTTCTAAAACGTTGATCACCTAGTGATGGGTGGTTCGTATTGCTGTGTTAGATACGGCAATGGGCACCGTCTGTCCTGTGAACATCTTGGACTGATACTTAGAGGGTAAAGCAGGGTTAAAAAGTGGAGGGTCCCAGTCCTAAGACTGAGACCCTCCACTTATAGAGCTTGCCACTACACGTTAATGTTTGTGCTGTCCCCGTGAGAATTCAAATACCCAACCGGTTACAAAGAATAGTCCGGCACCGATACCGATGATGAAAATCCACCAGTCGATAGCTACACCAAGTACTATAATTGCGGCTGCCGCGCCGAGGCCCAATGGCCACCAGCTCCAAGGGGCGAAACGGCCGTAAGTTCCGGAGTATTCTTCAATCTCTCCGTCGTCTTTATCGTCGACACCCGTTTTGTATTCTTTTTCAACCAAACGCAAGTAGTAAGCAATCATGTACTGCATACCAGCTAGAGCGAACAGGGCGGGAATACCGACCCATTCGGTTCCACGGGTCCAAATTGTGTACACGATGGCTACTGCTAGGAAGAACGTTCCCAGAATTGCAAATAGCTGCTGGTTAATCTTCACTCGCTATGCACCTGCCTTAGTTGTCATATGTTCACGACGCTCTAAAGGAATCAGTTCTGGGTGGTGAAGGTCGAGTGCAGGACGTTCGGAACGGATTCGTGGCAGTGCGTGGAAGTTATGACGTGGTGGAGGGCAAGAGGTTGCCCATTCTAGCGAACCTCCGAAGCCCCATGGGTCATCAACAGTAATCTTCTTGCCGTAGCGCGCGGTGTAGTAGACGTTCCAGAGGAATGGAATCATCGAAGCACCCAGGAGCATAGACGATACTGTCGAGAACTGGTTCATGAGGGTGAAGCCGTCTTCGACCATGTAGTCTGCGTAACGACGTGGCATGCCCATGACGCCCAGCCAGTGCTGAACCAGGAAGGTGCCGTGGAAACCAAGGAAGAGCATCCAGAACTGGATCTTGCCCCAGGTTTCGTTGAGCATCTTACCGGTGAACTTTGGCCACCAGAAGTAGAAGCCGGCGAACATTGCGAAGACCACGGTACCGAAGACTACGTAGTGGAAGTGTGCAACTACGAAGTAGGTGTCAGACACCTGGAAGTCAAGCGGTGGAGAGGCCAGGATGATACCGGTAAGACCACCGAATAGGAAAGTAACCATAAATCCGAGAGTCCACAGCATGGGGTTTTCGAAGGTAATAGACCCTCGCCACATGGTTCCAATCCAGTTGACGAACTTCACGCCGGTAGGTACGGCGATGAGCATCGTCATCAGGGAGAAGAATGGTAGTAGCACTGAGCCGGTGACATACATGTGGTGTGCCCACACCGTCATGGACAGTGCTGCGATGGCTGCGGTTGCGAAGACCAGGGATTTGTAACCAAAGATTGGTTTTCGCGAGAACACCGGAATGATTTCAGAAACGATACCAAAAAACGGTAGCGCAATAACGTAAACCTCAGGGTGTCCGAAGAACCAGAACAGGTGCTGCCACAGGATGGCGCCGCCGTTTTCCGGATCGAAGATATGTCCGCCGAAACGACGATCTAGACCCAGCGCAAACAGTGCTGAAGCAAGTGGCGGGAAAGCCATCAGGATTAAGATACCGGTGATCAAGGTGTTCCAGGTGAAGATCGGCATACGCCACATCGTCATACCTGGTGCGCGCATCGAGATGATGGTCGTGATCAGGTTCACGCCACCAAGAATGGTTCCGAAACCTTGCAGGCCAAGTCCAAAGACCCAGATGTCCCCACCAATACCTGGTGAATACGTTGCATTCGACAGCGGAGCATATCCAAACCAACCGAATGATGCTGCACCCTGTGGGGTGAGGAATCCTGCCGTAGCGATGAGTGATCCGAACAGGAAGAACCAGTATGCCAGGGCGTTCAGGCGTGGGAATGCCACATCTGGTGCACCGATCTGAAGCGGCATAATGACGTTTGCGAAACCAATGAACAGTGGTGTCGCGAACATGAGTAGCATCAATGTGCCGTGCATAGTAAACAGCTGGTTGAACTGTTCTTTGGTCTGCAGGACCTGCATACCTGGTGAGAACAGTTCAGCACGGATAAGCAACGCCATAACGCCGGCGAGGCCAAAGAAAATGAATGAAGTCATCAGGTACAGGTACCCGATGGTCTTATGGTCGGTCGTGGTCAGCCAGTTGACGATAATGCGGCCTTTAGAGACCGGCACTACCTGAGGCCGCACACGTGACCGAGTGTCGTCTTGTGTGTATTCGTAAGTAGTCATTTACCTTACTCCTCGATCCGTTGTGGATCGCCCAGAGGTACCTCTTGATCGCGCTGACCATCAGGGTTCTCGTTCGGGTTACGGTTCAATTCCGCACCCGACAGCCCCTCTGGAAGCTGGCGGATTTCATTGAGGAATTCGGCTTCTTCAACGATCTCAACATTGAAGAGCATTTCAGAGTGGAATTCACCGCAAAGTTCGGCGCATTTACCTTGGAAGTGTCCAGTCTCACCCGGAGTGAGATACATGCGGTTGGTCTGTCCGGGAACCATATCGAGTTTCTGCAGGAAGGCAGGAACCCAGAATGAGTGGATAACGTCGCGTGATTTTAACTGGAACTCAACTGGTACATCGACGGGAAGGTATAGGGTTGGAAGGGTATCTTCTACGCCTTCCTCACCAGTTAACTGAGCTTGAACACCGTACAGGTGGCGTTCTTCTTTCTGGCCATCAGGCGTGGTGTATTCGTAGTCGAAGTCCCAAGCCCACTGTTTACCATGCACAGTAACCACCAGTGGAGAGTCTTCTACCGGCGTGTTAACAGTACGTTCAACGCGATCCGTGAAACCCCACAGAGTGAGAACCAAAATAATTGGAATCACGGTGAACATGGTTTCCATGGGGACGTTATATGCGAGTTGACGTGGATAACCTTTGTCGCCTTTACGGCGACGGTAAGCCACGATGACCCAGAGCATCAATGCCCAGGTGATGACACCAATCACAAGTGCGGCTACCCATGTTCCAACCCAGAGGTTGGTGAGTATCTCGTTGTGGTTGGTTGTCTCGTTAGATCCGGGATACCAGCCTCGTTTTGCATGTTCTGAACACGCGGTCAAGAACAGCAAAGCCGTAGCGCCAATGACTCCCCCCTTTAGGAGTCTCTTGCCGCGGCTGCCGGCTCGTTGTAGCAGTCTCACAGACGGCCCTTCCTCTTCTTTATCCAGTGCGAGTGTTTTGCCTTGTGTCATTAGCCTACTCTCACATCGCACTGAGAGTTATCCAGGCAAAACAACTTTTGCTGTGTCTAGCTTAGTGCTTTTTCTATCGGAAAGTTGGACCATGACAGCAAAACGGCGAGTCAACGTACTATGTGACGTCAACCCGCCGTTTTGCAGGAAATTACAGTTGAAGCATGTCAGTGGAACGAGTCTCCACAGGCGCACGAACCAGCGGCCTGAGGGTTGTCAATCGTGAAACCAACCTTAGTGATGGAGTCCTCAAAGTCAATAGAAGCCCCTGCCAAGTAAGGCACCGACATCTTGTCAACGATGACTTCAACGCCGTCATAGCTGTTTACAGCGTCGCCATCAAGCACACGTTCGTCAAAGTACAGCTGGTAGATCAGACCAGAACATCCACCCGGCTGTACAGCGATACGCAAGCGCAGATCCGGACGGCCTTCTTGTTCCAAGAGGTCGCGAACTTTGGCGGCAGCCACATCGGTCAGCACGATCTCGTGCGTTGGCAGTCCTTCAGCGGGAGCCGCTTGTGGCAGCTGGTCGGCAATATTATCTGTCTGGGACATCGTGTACTCCTCTGAGAATGTGGCACATGCGGTCAAATGATGCAACGTTATTGCCCGTTGTCTTTATTCCACATGGTCTAGGGCCATTCTGGCAAGCAATAGTATCTCTGCTTCAATCGCATGGCGTAATACAGACAAGTCTAATGATTCATTCGGCGAGTGTGCTTTCGTGTCTGGATCTTCTATGCCAGTCAATAAAATGCTTGCATTTGGAAATGCTTTGACCAGATCAGCCACGAACGGGATGGAACCACCCATGCCAGTCTCGATAGCCTCAGTCCCCCAGGCCTCAGTCAGGGCCTGCTTCATCATGACACTGGCTCGTGACGTTGCATCAACAACAAATGGCTTGCCTTGTTCACCTGGATACACGGACACGGTTGCACCAAAAGCTGCAGTGTTGTGAACATGAGCAGTAAGGCTATCCATAGCATGCTGTGGATCCATGCCTGGTCCAAGACGCATGGAGAATTTCGCACGAGCTGTATGAACGATAGTGTTCGAAGACTCAGCTATTGAAGTGGTGTCAATGCCGATGATATTTAGCGCCGATTTGTTCCATAGTCGGTCAGCAAGACCACCGGTGCCAGCCAGTTCTAATCCTTGAACTGCCCCAATTTGTTGCCGATATTCCTCTTCGTTATAAACCACTTCGGCCCAACGCGTCTGGTCTAACCCAGGTATGGCCACGTCGCCGTCAGCGGTGTGGAGATTGGCAATAATTCGCGCCAATGTGGTGTTGGCATCAAGCACTGGTCCCCCGAATAGCCCGGAATGTACAGGATGCTCCGTAACGGTAACTTCTATGACGCCGTCGACCAATCCGCGTAGCGAGGTCGTCAATGCGGGAATCTCGACCGACCAATTCGCGGAATCAGCAACGATGATGGTGTCGGCGGCAAGAAGTTGTTGATGCCGCTGCAAGAACTGAGCGAAAAACGGAGAGCCAACTTCTTCCTCACCTTCGATGAATACGGTCAGACCCAAACCGTGGTTGTCACCCAGTAAGTCCTGCAGGGCTCGAATAGCGGCGTGGTGGACGACGATGCCGGCTTTGTCGTCTGCGGTGCCTCGACCATACAGCCGACCAGATTTTTCGGTGGCCACCCAGGGATCCGTGTCCCAGGCATCACGGTCTCCGACGGGTTGCACGTCGTGGTGTGCATATAACAGGACGGTTGGCTTGTCAGCATGGGCAGGCGTACGGGCGATAACGGCCGGTCCGGATTGCTCGCCGTCGATATTTGTTTCGGTAAGTTGGTGTACTTGTTCGAAACCGAGGTCATTGAATAGTTCCGCCACGGCTGCTGCCGACGATTCCAATGGTGCTCTGTCGTAGCCATCAAAGGCTAGGGAACGGTGAGCCACCAGTTGGCTGAGGTCGGTGACGATGTCCGAAAAGTGCTGATCGACCCAGCTTTTGACTGCTGAGACGAATTCTTGACTCTGCGGATTGGGGGTATTGGCAGCTGATAGAGATGCGTTCATGGTCATTAGCGTAGTCGGGATGACAGTGCCATTGGAACACTTAGAATAGAGGCAACACATTCGTCCATGCTGAACAACAGAAGAGAAGAAATGACCGAAGAAGACCGGGGCACTGCAAAGTCTCAATCCGAAGGCAAGGGACGCCCCACACCAAAACGGCGCGACCAAGAGGCCGCGAATCGTCGTCCGTTAATCTCCGATAACCGTAAGGTAGCTCGCCAGCAACATCGCCAGGCTGTTGCCGAAGAACGTGCCAGAATGCGCCGTGCCTTGGATACGGGCGAAGAGAAATATTTGCCGCCACGCGATAAGGGCCCGCAGCGTCGGTTTGCACGTGATTACGTGGATGCGCGCTGGGGTCTGGGTGAATGGCTGATTATTGGTGTGCTGGTCTTTTTGGCATTGAGCTTTGTGCCAACTCCGACCATGCAGATGGCATCGACCATCGGCATGCTGGCCTTCGTGTTTTTGGTGATCTTTGAGGGTTTCTGGGTCGGTCACCAGGTGAAAAAGCGTTTGGAAGCAAAATTCGGCGAAATGGAACCGGGCACCCGGTGGTACGCTGCGATGCGATCCACCCAGATGCGTCGGATGCGTCTACCGAAGCCACAGGTCAAACGCGGCCAGTTTCCCGGTTAACGGTTTTCTAGTGCCGCGTTGATGCGCCCGACCCACAGTGGCCCTTCGTACAGGAAGGCGGTATAGCCTTGAACCAGGGTTGCACCGGCTTCGAGGCGATCGATGACATCCTGTCCCGTAGTGACACCACCCACGGAAATGATGCTTGCTGAAGTGCCATGCTTGGCCAACAGATCAAGGACTTCCATGGACCGGGCGGCGAGTGGCGCACCGGATACTCCCCCGGCGCCCAGCGCTTCTACTTCAGCTGGGTCGGCGGTCAAATCGTTGCGAGAAATCGTGGTGTTGGTGGCAATGATGCCATCCAAGCCAAGTTCTGACACCATATCTGCGACGGCAATAACGTCGTCGTCGACCAAATCGGGGGCGATTTTAACGGCGAGTGGGACATGACGACCGGTCACCGCATCTGCGGTTTTTGACACGGCAGCCAACAGTGGTGCTAATGACTCAATAGCTTGTAGCTGTCGCAACCCCGGAGTATTTGGGCTTGAGACATTCACGACCAGGTAGTCGGCATGACGTGCGAGCAGCTGGGTGGACACAAGATAATCGTCAATGGCGTCTTCCAGCTCCACGACTTTCGACTTGCCGATATTCACGCCTAGGATCGGACGGAACTGGCCAAATCGGCGCGTCAATATCTTGCGGGTTGTCGCCAACCGAGGTGCTATACGCTGGGCGCCATGATTGTTGAAGCCCATGCGGTTGATCAAGGCGCGATCCTCGGGTAGTCGGAAAAGTCTCGGCTGAGGGTTACCGGGCTGTTCTTGTCCGGTGATCGTGCCGACTTCAATGTGTCCGAAGCCTAGATCTGCCAGGGCGCTTGTACCAATGCCGGCTTTGTCGAAGCCCGCAGCGAGGCCAAAAGGTGATGGGAAGGTCAAGCCCATGGCTTGTGTCCGAAGGCTTTGCTTGGGGCTAAGCGCGGCGCGAAGCACTTTAGAGGCACCGGTTTTTTCTGCGACACGAATCGCACGGAAACCTAGCTCGTGTGCACGCTCGGCATCCATATCTGCAAAAACCGCATTAAAAAGGTGTGGGTAAAGCTTTGGAGATTGGCCGGCAAGGCGTGTAGCAAGTAGGTTGGTCATAGCTTGTAGTCAACCATATGGATCAATACCTTGTGCAACTGTGCACCGGGTTTGTCATGTTTGGGAGCCGCCAATGCACTACGGATTACTTGAGGATACACCCCCGGGCCAGTGGTTGCCTGACGTCTTAGAAGGGTTCTCGCGTCAAAGCATCCCTGTTCATGAGGAATCAGATCGCCCTGTGACCGCAACTCTGGTTCGTCATGACGATGTCGAGGGACTGCCGCTGCTTTACATTCACGGCTGGTCGGACTATTTTTACAACACCGAACTGGCCGACGCCGCAGCTCGCCACGGTCATCAGCTGTATGCCTTGGATCTTAGAAAATACGGGCGGTCATTGCGACCCAGGCAACAGCCTGGCTATATTGACCATTTAGCCGAATATGACCAGGAAATTAACGCGGCTTTGGATTTGATTGCCCACGAGCATCCGGGCGAGCAGCCAGCCATGATCGCGCATTCAACCGGTGGGTTGATTGCAGCACTGTGGGCGAATCGGTATCCCGGGCGCCTTCGAACCTTAGTGCTCAATGCCCCGTGGTTGACCCTCCAAGGCAATACCTGGTTGCGCGGATTTGCCAATACGGTGGCTGACCCTGTGTGGCGCAGTATGCCCGAGCGCAAGCTGTTATTGCCCAAGGTCGATTTTTTCTACCGGACGATATCGTCCAATGAGCACGGCGAATGGGTGTTACACCCATTATGGCGCCCCCGGTATTCCTTCGATATTCATGGCGGCTGGCTGTCAGCAATCCTTGAGGGTCATTCCAAAGTTCGCGCAGGACTAGCCATTGACGTCCCCGTCTTGGTTCTGGTGTCCACGAAGACCCATTTTGGCGCCAAATATTCTTTCAAGATGCAAACGGCCGACAGCGTCCTGGATGTTGAGGCTACTGCCAAGCGTGCAACGCATTTGGGCAATACGGTGATGATCCATAAAATTCCGGATGCCATTCACGATGTTTACGCCTCGGCGCGTCCGGTACGTGACCACGCCTTTGCTACTACGTTTGAGTGGTTAAATTATTTCACCGGGAACCAGATGGAGCGTCAATCGCTCCCCCGTAACGACGGTCTCGGGAGGCGTACGTCTCAACCGCATCCCACAGGGTTTTCCGATTAACATCGGGCCACAGCACATCCAGAAAGACGAGTTCAGCATAGGCCGATTGCCACAATAAAAAGTTGGACAGCCGCTGCTCCCCAGAGGTCCTCAGGAATAAGTCGACATCCGGCACATCTGGATGGAGCAAGTGTTGGGCAACTGTCTTTTCGTTAATCGAGCGGGCACTGAGCTTGCCTTTGGCTGCTTTTTCAGCAATAGTTTTGACCGCGTCGGTGATTTCTGCCCGTCCACCGTAATTAACACACATCACCAGCGTTGTACGATCGTTGTCTTTGGTAAGTTCTTCAGCAACCTGTAGCTCGTTGATCACCGACTTCCACAACCGTGGTTTACGACCGTTCCAGCGCACTCTGACCCCCCAGGAGTTCAATGTGTCACGTTGACGCCGCAGAACATCTCGTGAAAACCCCATCAAAAAGGCAACTTCATCTGGTGATCGCTTCCAGTTTTCTGTAGAAAACGCATAGACCGAAACGTATTTGATGCCCATTTCGACGGCTCCGGCCATTACATCGAGTAACGCTTGTTCTCCAGCTCGGTGCCCTTCGGTTCGAGGTAAGCCTCGCTGGTTCGCCCATCGACCGTTGCCATCCATCACAATCCCTACGTGTTGTGGAATGAATTTCGGGTCAATTTTTGGCATGACAAAACCATCAGGGTGGGGCGCTGGGTTCTGATAACGCATTGGTGGCTCCTGTGGTGGCTAGCCCTGTTCCATCACCGATAGTGACTGCAGAGTTTTCTCTAGATGGTACTGCAAATATTGTGCTACGAAACTGGTGGCCTGTCGGGTTTGTGCCGGTTCTGCTTGCGAAACAACGTTCCAATCCCCCGCCAGTAATGCGGCCAGCAGGGCTACCACGTCATCTGTGGCATAGGGTGTCTGCGGTGGCGCACAGTCATCACACACGACACCTCCTAGAGGGACCGACAGCCAGTTGTGGCGACCTTCAACACCGCATCTACTACATTCATCAAACGTTGGGGCCCATCCCGCGATGGCAAGTGCACGTAAGAGGTACGAGGTGAGTAACATGATTGGTGATGCGCTTCGTCGAGCCAAAGCGGCGATCGCACCATGTAACAGCCGATATTGTTGGGATGCGTCGGTAGTGTCTTCATCTCGTGTGAGTTGTTCAGCGGTTTCTACCATCGCAGAGGCTGCCCCGAAACTGTCATAGTCACCGGTGAGCATCATCCCATAGGGGTGAATGGTCTCCGTTTGGACGATCATGTGCATACTGCGTCGAGGCACGAGCTGCAATCTCGTGTGCATAAATGGCTCCAACGTCGACCCAAATTTCGACGTCGTACGGCGCACACCTTTAGCAACGGCTCGAATCTGACCGTGATCGGCAGTCAAAATGACAATGATCCGGTCCGCTTCGGCCAATTTATAAGTGCGTAATACAATCCCGTGGGTCCGGTAGCTTTGCGAAATGTAGGTACCGGATCCACGAGATCGTTTCCTAGGCGTTTTATTCAGCGGTTTGTTCAGCTTTCACATCACGCATGTACCGATTGACCGCAGAGGTGACTGCCTGCAGTGAGGCGGTCGAGGTGTTGTGGTCCAATCCGATACCCCACAGAATGCGATCACCGATGGCCGCCTCAACGTAGGCGGCGGCCATGGCTTCGCCGCCTTCGGTCAGGGCGTGTTCGGTGTAGTCGAGGACCCGAACGTCGACGCCGGCCTGATGGAACATTTTCACCAGCGCAGAAATCGGCCCGTTGCCGGTGGCATTACGGGTGACGACTTCGCCGTCGCGTTCCATTTTGACTTCCATCGAGAAGTCACCATCTTCAGTTGTGGAAGAAGTTGAGGACACAAGATGATAGTGGCCCCAGCGTTCTTGTGGATCGTCAGTTGGCAAATATTCGTTGGCGAAGACTCCCCACAGGGTTTCAGAAGAAATTTCCCCACCGTGGGTATCGGTGTAGTCCTTGATGACAGCTGAGAATTCAACCTGGGCACGACGTGGCAGGTCCAAGTTATATTCAGACTTCAGCATGTAGGCGACCCCGCCTTTACCCGACTGCGAATTCACCCGGATAACTGCTTCATAAGTGCGACCAATGTCTTCTGGGTCAACCGGCAGATATGGGACACCCCAGTCGATGTCTTCGGTTGTAACGCCAGATGCTTCTGCACGGGCTTCCATATCTTCGAAGCCTTTTTTGATGGCGTCCTGGTGCGACCCGGAGAACGCGGTGAAGACCAGTTCGCCGGCCCATGGCGAACGCTCATGCACTTTCATCTGAGTCGAGTATTCATAGATTTCTTGGATCTTGTTCATGTTGGAGAAATCAATTTCTGGATCAATCCCCTGGGTATACAGGTTCATTCCGAGTGTGACAAGATCAACGTTACCGGTACGCTCTCCGTTACCGAACAGGCAACCTTCGATTCGATCGGCACCAGCCATGTAACCAAGTTCAGCAGCAGCCACACCGGAACCACGGTCATTATGCGGGTGCAGTGACAGGATGATCGCGTCGCGATTCTCGATGTTGCGGTGCATCCATTCGATCTGGTCGGCATACCGGTTCGGAGTCGACATTTCGACGGTGGCAGGCAGGTTGAGAATCATCTGGCGGTCGGTGGATGCTTCCAGAACTTCGGCAACTTTATTAGATATTTCAGCGGCAAATTCTAATTCGGTGCCGGTAAAGGATTCTGGTGAGTACTGGTAGGTAATCTCTGTATCGTTGAGCTGTTCTTCGTATTTGCGACACAGCATGGCACCTCGCGTGGCGATGTCGACGATGCCATTTTTGTCTTCGCGGAAGACTACGCGTCGTTGTAAGACAGAAGTGGAGTTGTACAGGTGCACGATAGCCCGTGGAGCGCCTTCTAACGCTTCATAGGTGCGTTCAATAAGGTGTTCCCGGGACTGCGTGAGCACTTGGATGTGTACATCTTCAGGAATGCGGTCTTCTTCAATCAACTGACGCACGAAATCGTAATCGGTTTGTGAGGCAGAGGGGAATCCAACTTCGATTTCTTTATATCCCATACCGACCAGCAGTTCAAACATCCGCATTTTACGCTCCGGATCCATGGGGTTGACCAGGGCCTGATTTCCATCCCGCAAATCGACTGCGCACCAGCGAGGAGCTTTCGTGATGACTTTATCTGGCCAGGTACGATCCGGCAGGTTTACGGCAATTTGTTGTTCGAAAGGGACGTATTTCTTAAAGTTCATTCCCGATGGTTGCTGAAAATTCCGCAAAGTCTTTCCTCATTCTTTGAAACTGCCTGGTCCTGTGACGAGTTTAGTGGACCAATGATGACAAACCGGTGTGTGAGCATTCATGTCTCACCGGTGGCAGGTCGTGTGTTTCGCTCCGCAACGGGGTCGACGCTACCTGGTGGCGTTCAAAGCGTGTGCTTGAAGAACCTAGGCCCCGCTACGGCACGGTAGCAGTAGACCTAGTAGAGCACCAAGAAGCCCACGGTGAAGACCGTGCTGTGGGGTGCTCTGAACACAATGCATGTGGCTAGCCTAGCACCGGGCCCTTAGAATCCCAAACGATTCATATGTTTAGGATTGCGTTGCCATTCTTTAGCAACTTTAACAACGAGGTCCAGATATACCCGTGTGCCAAGGAGTTTTTGAATGTTCTTACGCGCGCGCTGTCTGATAGCCCGTAGCTGTTGGCCACCTTTGCCGATGATAATACCTTTTTGACTATCCCGTTCCACGTAGATCGCAGCGTATATGTCCGTGATGGGCTGGTCTTCAGGTTCGTCCTCGCGGAGACCCATTTCGGTCACGACAACCGCCAGGGAATGTGGCAGTTCATCAAAGACATCTTCTAAAGCTGCTTCTCGAATAAGTTCGGCAACCATAATGTCGTCGGGCTCATCAGTGACTTCGCCGTCGGGATACAACGCCGGTGATTTCGGCAGGTACTTGGTCAGGACTTCAACTACCGTATCAACTTGGACATCTCCTTGGACCGAGACCGGAACGATTTCTGTGAATCCTTCACCGGTATCGGGCGTCAAGATGTCTTCACCAAGCTGTTGGACGGCGATCAGCTGGTCGGCCAGCACTCCCCTGGTGACCGTGTCGATTTTCGTGACCAAGGCAATGATCGGTGTCTTGTGCAGTTTTGCTAGCTGTTCGGCAATGAAACGATCCCCGGGACCAATTTTTTCATTGGCCGGGATGCACATGGCCACGGCGTCCATTCCCGCAAGAGTTTCTGCAACAAGTTCGTTGAGACGCTCCCCTAGCAGAGTTCGTGGTCGATGAAGACCCGGTGTATCGACCAAGATTAGCTGATGATCGTCGCCAGATACGATCCCACGGATGACCCGTCGGGTGGTCTGAGGTTTTGATGAGGTGATGGCGACTTTTGAGCCAACCATTGCGTTGGTTAACGTAGATTTTCCAACATTGGGTCGACCGACAAGGCTGACAAATCCGGAACGAAAGTGTTCGGGATACTCGGTTGGCATCATGCTGTGGTCTCCTCGGAGGATGAATGTACGGTGACTTTAATCGTATCGACTCGATTGCGTTTGCCCACAAGTGAGGCAACAGTCAGCGTGAGATTTTCAATTTCCGCGACAGAGCCTTCAACCGGAATTTTACCTAAACTCTTGGCCAGCAAACCGCCCACGGTGTCAACGTCTTCGTCATCGTCTAAGAATAAGTGGAACGCTTCCGAGAAGTCGGTCACCGACATAGCAGCATTCACCAGGAATTCGCCGTTGGGTTGTGGGATAACGTCAGCGATTTCTACGTCATCGTATTCATCCGAAATATCTCCAACGAGTTCCTCAATAAGATCTTCCAGTGTGACCAGTCCTGCGGTGCCACCGTACTCATCGACGACAATAGCCGCGTGAATGGCTTCACGTTGGAGCTCTTGCAAAAGATCCCAAACAGATTTAGATTCGGGAACAACACGAATCTCGCGTGCCAAGACATTGACTTGCTCCTGTGGGGATAACCTTCTGGTGTGCGTGGCACGTACGACGTCTTTGAGAAAGACGATACCGAGGACGTCGTCAGGACTTTCGCCAATCAGGGGGATGCGGGAGAAGCCGGAATCGATGAAGATTTCTGTAGCGTCAGCCAGCGTGGTGCCTGATTCAAGCCACACGACATCGGTACGCGGTACCATGATGGCACGCACTAGAGTGTCATCCATTTCGAATACAGATTGAATCATTTCTGCTTCGTCATCTTCTAATACATCGGCTTTTGATGCGCGTGAGACGTATTCGCGGAAGTGTTTTTCTTCCAGATCGGTTTCGTCATTTTCCTCGTCATTTTCGGTGTCGGTGTCCGTGATGAACAGCCGCGGGATCGGACCCAGGATGACGGTCAACAGACGAACTAGCCATGCGGTGCCTTGTGCTGAGACCTCGTAGTGTTTCGCACCGATTTTGCGTGGACTTCGGAAGGCAGCTAATAACGTCAAGACTCCCATGACCAGGATGCCGCCGGCAGCTGAAAGCCACACGTTATTGACGAAGTAGTCAATAAACACCGTCATGAGAACTGCAGAACTTGCCAGAAAAACGCTGCTCCAGAACCGGACGGCCAGCTGATGTTCGGGTAGCCGATCGAGCACCTGCAATATGGGGTTGCCTGGCCGTTTGGCTACGACCGTTTCTGCTTCTCGGTATGAGATGTAGTCAAACGCCGATTCGGCGAGGTTTAACACCCAGGTTAAGATGACACTGGCGAGAAAAAATATCGCCATGATGATAGGTACGGTCACAGCGTTTATGCTTCCTCATCCTGAAGCTCTGGCGGCGCGTAACCAAGAAATTCTTGGAGAAGTCGGTTTTGCAAGCCGAACATTTCGTCTTTTTCTTCGGGATCGTGGTGATCGTAGCCTAGCAGGTGAAGTAACCCGTGGGTTACGAGCAAGGCCACCTCGTCAGCCACATTGTGGCCACCGCGTGCGGCATGTTCTGTAGCTACTTCCGGGCTGATGACTATATCGCCGAGCAACCCTTGGGCCGGTTGCTGTTGAGTGCCAGGGCGCAGCTCATCCATTGGAAAACTCATGACGTCAGTGGGGCCATCTAGACCCATCCAGTCTTGGTGCAATTGAGCCATGGCGTCGTTATCAACAAATACCACTGCCAGTTCAGATGCCGGATGGATGTGGAGGTTGTTATACAGGTGTTTGCCTAACATCATGACCCGTTGAATATCGATGTCGAAAGCAGTTTCATTCAGTACTTCTATTGCCATGTTCCTTTACCGATTTCGATTCCGACCGGACCGTTGTGGACGTGAAGGTTCGGGTTGATAGCGATCGTAGGCATCGACAATCTTTGAAACCAGATCGTGGCGAACCACATCTGAAGATTTCAGTTCAATGATGGAGATGTCATCAATGCCCTGTAGGAAATCTACAGCTTGAGCCAGTCCCGAGTCAGTTCCGCGGGGCAGATCGATCTGGGAAGCATCCCCGGTAATGACCATATGCGAGTTGAAACCCAGCCTGGTGAGGAACATTTTCATTTGTTCTGCTGAAGTGTTCTGGGCTTCATCTAGGATTATGAACGCGTCATTCAAGGTACGTCCACGCATATAGGCCAATGGTGCTACTTCGATGGTGCCGACTTCAATCAGGTGCGGGATGGAGTCTGGTTCGACCATTTCATGCAACGCATCGTACAGCGGCCGAAGATACGGGTCGATTTTCTCACTGAGTGTACCGGGCAAAAAACCCAAGGATTCGCCGGCTTCTACTGCGGGCCGGGTGAGAATAATTCGATTGACTTGCCGAGTATGCAACGCTTGAACGGCTTTGGCCATGGCTAAATACGTCTTTCCAGTACCCGCCGGGCCGATGCCAAACACCACGGTGTTGGTGTTGATAGCGTTGACATATGCTTTTTGGTTTTCAGTCTTCGGACGGATCTTCTTACCCTGTGCTGAGACAATCAGCTCGGCAGGCATGTTCATGGCTGTGTTATCGTGATAGGCGCGAATTCCTGCAATGGTTGTCTCAATGATTTCGGGGTCTACTGTCGTGCCTGCACCGGCGACAGATTGAAGATCATGAACAATCTTGATAGCTTGGGCCACATCTTCGGCGGGGCCTGTGATGTCGAGCTGCTGGTCTCGTACCAGTAGTTTCAGATCTGGATACACGCCGTCGAGGACCCGAAGCAACATGTCTTGTGGACCAAATGTTTGCACCATGTCGGCAGGAGTGGTGAATGTGATGGTCGTGCGCCTTGTCTGATCGGGCTGAGTGTGTTCTGTCAGGTCGACTCCATTACTCGTTTGTGCTGTGGTATCCAGTCTATGTGGTCAGCTAGGGCCTGGTCTATCTTTGTATAAGATCCGTAAGGTTTTACAAGCTGCTTTAGTTCACCAACGTTTCAAGAGTTGGTTTAGCAGGGTAATGGCTACCGGTCCGGCCGTCGATGAACGAAGGACGTTGTGGCCAATTTTTACTGCGGTACCACCAGCTTGTTCAATAGCAGCCAGTTCCTGTGGTGCCACCCCGCCTTCGGGGCCTACCACGATGTGAAGCGTCTGGACACCTGATGTCAGAGCAACTGCGTGGTCGATCTCCGTAGTGCCATCTTCGTGTAGTACGACAATATGGTGACCGTTTTCAGGATCATGCAGTCTAGCGACCTCTGTGGTGATCATAGGGTCTTTGAGGTCGGGGATGATGGCGCGACGCGACTGCTGAGCAGCTGCCTGAAGTTTCGAGCGCCATTTCCCGAGGATTTTTTCAGCTCGCTCTGCACGAATACGTACTATTGATCGCTGGGCTTGCCACGGTGTCACGGCGTCAACGCCCAATTCGGTGGCCATCTGGGCAGCCAGAAGGTCCCGGTCAGCTTTGGCTAAGGCTTGCACCAAATTGATGCGCACCCGTGGCTGCGACTGAATACTGACCTGAGTTACCCGAATCTGCGTGCTTTGAGGATCAGCAGTTTGGATGACCCCTTCGGCCAGAGTCCCAGCGCCGTCGGATACTAGCACCGGGTCTTTGGCTTGCAGTCGTTGTGAACGAATCGCATGACCAGATGCCGCCCTATCAAGACTGATGAGATCATCGATACGGCTCCCGGTGGCTTGGGGACTATAAAACAGTGGATGTGTCACGATTCATCATGTGAGAACATATTGTCGATCCCGGATTTCAGACGGGAAAAGAAGCCTCGAGACTCCATCTGTCCATGGGCAATATCTTCGGCACGAAGCTCGGCCAGCCGGGTGAGTAACTCACGCTGTTCATCATTCAATTTTGTCGGCGTCGAGACGTTGAGAGTGATCTTCATATCACCTCGGCCGCTGCCCTGAAGTCGCGAGGCACCCAGATTCCGCAACGTAACTACGTGTCCGGTTTGGGTTCCAGGTTCTACGGTGAAGGCTTGTTCGCCGTCGAAAGTGTCAATCTTGATTTCCGTACCTAGGGCAGCAGCAGTCATCGGGACGGTCATTGTCGCATGCAGGTTGTCGCCCTGGCGGGTAAATACTTCGTGCTCACGGACTCGAATTTCAAGGTAGAGATCGCCGTTAGGTCCACCTGCAACCCCAGCTTCACCTCGTCCGGCCAGTTGGATTCGCGTGCCGTCACGAACACCGGCTGGAATTTTGACGGTGAAGGATATCCGCTCGCGTACGCGGCCCTGGCCAGAACACTGCCCACATGGGTCGGTGATGACATCGCCGTAACCTCGACAGGTGGGGCAGGTTTCTGTGGTCATCATCCGTCCCAGGATTGAATCCACTGGACGCGAGATCTGTCCGGCGCCACGACATGTGGTACACGTTTCTGGATGCGTACCAGGTTCCATCGCAGAACCGTCACACCGCTCACAGCGGACTGCCGTTTCAACCTCAATGGTTTTTTCGGTACCGAAGACTGCTTCTTCAAGATCAATATGTGTCGCAATCAGAGCATCTTGACCACGACGTGCGCGGGATGCGGGGCCAGCACCTGCTCCCCCGCCAAAAAAGGTTTCGAAGATGTCGGAGAAGCCGCCAAAACCGCCGCCGCCGAAACCACCTGCACGTCGACCATCTTCGTGACCGGTGGCGTCATAATTCTGCCGTTTTTCAGCGTTTGATAACACTTCAAAGGCGTGCGTGACAGCCTTGAATTGCTCTGCGGCTTCTTCGGACGGGTTATGATCCGGGTGCAGTTCGCGGGCCTTTTTGCGGTAGGCCTTTTTGATTTCTTGTTCTGTGGCGTTACGGTCAACACCCAGGATCTGGTAATAATCTTGTGCCACTTGTTGGTCGTATTCCTTTCAGTTCAAGCATCGGGAGCTTGAAACCGTGTTCTGGTCAGAGTCTATTATCCGGTCATGAGCTAACTAGACAAAATCCTCGACAGGTACCGAGCGATCGCTCGCACAGCCGACATCGTCGAGGGATAGTCCATGCGGGTGGGTCCGACGACGCCAATTTTTGCCGCATCACCAGGTCCGTAGCCTGCCGCTACAACCGAGGTGTCACCCAACGAACCGAAGTTTTCGTCACCAATCCGTACCGATAAGCCGTGCACGTCGTTTTCCATTTCGGTCAACAGCTTCAACAGCACAACCTGTTCTTCCAGAGCTTCAAGAATGGGACCAATCGAATGGCTAAAGTCCTGCGGAGAACGGGCAAGGTTGGCAGTTCCCGCCATCAAGATGCGATCCCGGTGTCCTGCTTCGGCCAACAACTCCACAGCGTTGCCAAGGGCGCAAACCAGTTGCTGGTGTTCTTGTGGAACTGCAGCTTGTACATCAGTCAACGCCTGCGAAAGGTTATACGGGCTCACGTTATCCAGATATTTCATAAAGACCTGAGCCAACACATCCAAGGTCGGCTGATCCACGACTTCATTGAGGTAGACAACCCTCTGATCGACCCGTCCTGTGGAAAGAATCAGCACAGCTAACATGCGGTCTTCAGATAACAACACGAACTCAACGCGTCGAATGACTGAAGAATCCATGTGAGGGTACTGAATGACGGCGACCTGGCGGGTCAGTTGCGATAGAACCTGCACCGTGGCGGCCATCATGTCATCGATGCCATCGGAGTTGTCGAGCAACCTTTGGACTGCACGCTTCTCGGCAATCGAAAGTGGTCGAACCTCGGAGATCCGATCGACAAAGTATCGATAGCCTTTATCGGTTGGGATACGACCTGAGGACGTGTGTGGAGCTGCGATGAGCCCTTCATCCTCGAGCTCAGCCATATCATTTCGAACCGTCGCTGAAGAGACCCCGAGGTTATGTCGCTCCACTAAAGCTTTTGAACCGACAGGCTCCCGGGAGGCCACGTAGTCTTCCACAATGGCTTGTAGAACTTTCATTCGACGTGGTTGATCAATCATTTACCCTCCCCAAAAACTTAGCACTGTCGATAGCATAGTGCTAATGTTAGCTGGATTTTTTCGATGGTGGCAGCACACAACGGAGGTTCTTCGCTGTTGACTGATCAAGCTTTGATAGCCTCGGAGAGCCAACACCAAAGAAAGCGATACACAATCATGAACTGGAACCAGTGGGGACCAACGCAGATGACCCGCAGAGACCAGCGCTCAGCACCGAAACAAGTCGCCGCGGCACGCGGTCTGGTTGTTGAAGATGCCGCATCGGGTTTCACCGGGGCGGTGGTGAGGGTAGAGAAATCCGGTGGCGTACATTTAGTCGTTCTAGAAGGCCGCAAGGGTGTGACGCGATCCTTCCCGTTAGGACTAGGTTTTCTGATCGATGGCACCGCGGTCAATCTTGTAGTGCCGACCCAACAACAACCATCACGTCCCACTCGCACCGCATCTGGTTCCCGTGCCGTAGCACCACGACGCGCAGCAGTAGCCAAAGCTTCCAGAATTTGGGTGGAAGGGATTCATGATGCTGAACTGGTAGAGAAAATCTGGGGCGATGACCTTCGCGTCGAAGGCATCGTCGTAGAACCATTGCACGGTATTGATGATCTAGCGGGAGCAGTAAAACAGTTCCAGCCCGGCCCAAAACGACGGCTAGCAGTGTTATTAGACCATTTGGTGGATGGATCAAAAGAACAGCGGATTGCCCAAGAGGCCATGAAAGCCTCGGGCGCCAAAGACAATGTGTTAATCGTGGGCCACCCGTATGTTGATATCTGGCAAGCGGTCAAACCAGAAGTCATTGGTATTCATACATGGCCAAAAATCCCCCGCAATGAAGACTGGAAAACCGGTATGCTTGCTCGGTTAGGTTTACCCCACCAAACACCTGCTGATATCGGGCTGGGCTGGAAAAAGATTTTGTCTCGAGTCAGTAACTTTAAAGACCTCGAAGCCGACCTGCTGGGCCGTGTGGAACACATGATCGATTTCGTTACCGTCCACGATTAGCAGAATTCTGCGTGCACAGTGTTGTTCTGCCCGTGCGCAGGGTGAAACAGCATTAGACTGTTGTTAACTCGTCACCTCTATCGCATAAATATCAGCTAAACCCCAACGTAAAGGATACCCGCCGTGTCACAAACCCCTGGCACCTCAGGTTATGGCCGTAATACCACCTCGCGTGGTCCACTTACACCATCTGAAGACCGGCAATGGGCAACTGTTGCTCATTTCGGGGCGTTCTTGGGCTTTGTGCCATCGTTGGTGATATTTGTTGTGTTCCGTTCTCGTGGCCCGTTTTGCGAACAAGAATCCAAAGAAGCCCTTAACTTCACACTCCCCTTGACGATCGTTGCTCTGGCCACGAATATCCTGGCGTTCCTCCCCGTCATGGGCGCTATTTTTGGGGTGGTCGCGGTGTTGCTGTGGCTGTTCATGACCATTTCGGGCGTCATCGCAGGCATCGAGGTCAATAAGGGTCGACCGTACCGCTACCCTTTCAACCTGCGGATCATCCGCTAGTCAACTCAGATCCTAGAACCCAGCAAGCCGTCGGGTAATCGCGTCATCGAGCAAGCGCCCCTTAAGGGTCGGCACAATTCTGCCGTCTTCGAGTGCTGCTGACTCGATCAAACCCTGATCTGCTAGCCGTCGGGTTTCGGCTAGTGCCGCCTGTGCTTCAGATTCGGACTGTGATGTCAGCACCGATAATTCGAGACCTTCGGAAAGCCTCACACCTAGCATGATTTGCTCTAGCAGTCGTGCTTCAGCGTCGGGAATTTCGCGACCGATTGCTGGCGAAATATTATCCAGAACACGCGAGGCATAAGCCGCTGGGTGCTTAGCATTCCACCAACGCACACCGGCTATATGTGAATGCGCGCCGGGACCTATCCCCCACCAGTTTTGATCTCGCCAGTAGGCAAGGTTGTGTTGGGACTGATGAATGCCTTGTTCCTGCGGATCATAAGCCCAGTTAGATATTTCATACCAACGGTATCCGGCTGTGGTTAGACGCTCTTCTGTGACAAGATATTTGTCTGCTTGATCATCTGGATCAGTGTTCGGGTAAACACCGCGTCGAATTTGGGCTGCAAGTTTGGTGCCTTCTTCGACAATGAGCCCATAGGCAGACACGTGGTCCGGGCGTACGGCCAGGACGGCGTCAAGCGACTGGTGCCAATCGGTAATAGACTCCCCTGGTGTGCCAAAAATTAGATCCAGCGACAAGTCCAGGTTGGCATCGCGTATCCATTTTGCGGCCGCGTAGACATTATCTGGGTTGTGGGTACGTTCCAAGACTTGAAGTACATGGGATACCGAAGACTGCATCCCCATTGAAATCCTGTTGAAGCCACCCTCAGCGAGTGTCTGCACAGCTTGCTCGGACAACGAATCAGGATTCGCTTCTGTAGTGATCTCAGCCCCTGGTTTGATGCCAAAGAGTTCTCTAGCACGCTGAAGAATTCGATTGAGATCTTGGGCCGCCAGCAATGTGGGGGTTCCACCACCGTAAAAGACCGAATGCAGCGGCTTGGCGTCTATCCCAGATTGTTCGAGGGTGTCGGCTGCGAATTCCAGTTCCTTTATCGCGGTGTCAGCGTAGCTTTCGTGCGAGGCGCCGGGGCCCAGATCAGGTGAAATATAGGTATTGAAATCGCAGTAACCGCATCGGCTGACACAGAACGGAACATGCACGTACAGCGAAAAAGTCCGATCTGCGTCATTAGCCGCCGGTACAACGAACTCTGGGAGCACACCGGTCGTTGGGGGAATCTCGGTTTGGCTCAAGGTCTACTTGCTATCCGTATCTGTTGAGAGGGCTGCGATGAACGCCTCTTGAGGCACTTCAACAGTACCGACCATCTTCATGCGCTTCTTGCCTTCTTTTTGTTTCTCGAGCAGCTTGCGTTTACGCGAGATGTCACCGCCATAACATTTCGACAGTACATCCTTGCGGATCGCTCGGATATTCTCCCGAGCGATGATGCGCGACCCAATAGCAGCCTGGATGGGCACTTCGAACTGTTGACGCGGAATGAGTTCTTTAAGCTTCGAGGTCATCTTGACGCCATAGGAGTATGCATGATCACGGTGGGTAATCGCTGAGAAGGCATCCACGGTGTCACCTTGCAATAAGATGTCGACTTTAACCAGGTCTGACACTTGTGAACCTTGTTGCTGCCAGTTCAGGGAAGCATAGCCTTTGGTGCGCGACTTTAATAGGTCAAAGTAGTCGAAGACGATTTCTGCCAGCGGAATCCAGTAACGGATCTCAACGCGTTCTTCGGATAGGTAATCCATGCCGTCAAGCTGACCGCGTTTGCTCTGCGACAGTTCCATAACGGCACCGATAAATTCCGAAGGAACGATAATAGTTGCCATCGCCATGGGCTCTTCGACTTCTAGAATCTTTCCTTCAGGAAACTCCGAAGGATTCGTCACGCGCACCACCGTGCCATCTTCGGTGGTGACGTTGTAGATAACGTTTGGTGCCGTCGAGATCAGGTCGAGATTATATTCCCGTTCAAGTCGTTCACGAACAATTTCCAAGTGCAATAAGCCCAGAAAACCGACACGGAAACCGAAGCCAAGTGCAACAGAGGTTTCCGGTTCGTAGCTCAGTGCGGCGTCGTTGAGCTGCAGTTTTTCTAAAGCTTCTCGGAGTGCGGGGTAATCGGATCCGTCGATCGGATACAAACCGGAAAACACCATAGGTAGCGGTTCACTGTATCCGCCGATAGGTTCTTCAGCGGGTTTGTTCTTTAAGGTGACAGTGTCACCGACTTTTGATTCAGAGACATCTTTGACACCGGTGATCAAGTAACCGACTTCTCCTACGCCTAGGCCTTTACCAGGAATGGCGACTGGCGAGTAGACGCCGGTTTCTTGGAGCTCGTATTCAGCTCCGGTGGCCATCATCCGGATGCCCTCACGAGGACTAAGCTTGCCGTCAACCATCCGGACATAAGTAATGACTCCGCGGTAGGTGTCATAGATCGAGTCAAAGATCATTGCGCGCGCTGGTGCGTCAACGTTCCCAGACGGCGCAGGGACCGCATTAACTACGCGGTCAAGTAAAGCTTCGACGCCTTCACCGGTCTTACCAGAGACTCGCAGAACGTCATCTGGGTCAACACCAATCAGATTGGCGATCTCAAGTGCGTAGCGCTCTGGATCAGCTGCCGGCAGGTCGATTTTATTGAGAACAGGGATGATCTCAAGATCGTGTTCCATGGCCATATAGAGGTTTGCCAGGGTCTGTGCCTCAATTCCCTGTGCGGCATCCACAAGCAAAATTGCCCCTTCGCAGGCGGCCAATGATCGTGATACTTCGTAGGCGAAGTCCACGTGCCCAGGGGTGTCAATCATATTGAGAATATAGTCGTGGCCATCGACTTTCCATGGCATGCGCACGGCTTGAGATTTGATGGTGATCCCACGTTCGCGTTCGATGTCCATGTTGTCAAGGAACTGGCTTTGCATATCGCGTGGCGCAACCACATTGGTATTTTGCAGCATGCGGTCTGCAAGAGTGGATTTGCCATGGTCAATATGTGCGACGATACAAAAGTTCCGAATAACCGATGGATCGGTAGAACCGGGCTGAGGCGGGTTGGACGCCACTGGCGACACGTGCACCATCCTTCTTGTGTATATTGGCTGCTGGTCAAACCGGTTGCAGCACAACTAAATTTTCTTGTTGCACTATTGTTTCACGTTTCATGACTTAGAGCGACAACATATCGAGCATGGTCAGCTGCCTGGTAGCGAACACCCGAGCGGGTCGTGCTATTCGTCTGCGCAATTCGCTGTCTATGCCAGAGTTTGGTAGAATTATCCGCTGTGTGTCCGCGCAGGTCGACGGGCACTCTTGCCGGGGCTTTCCAAGGTGCCCCCACACCGCTCAGTCGCTTCGGCAGGAATACCCCTCAACGACCCACATTTTTCGAATGGATAGGACCAGTAATTGGCTAATCTGAAATCTTCAAAAAAGCGCGCGATCACGAACGAAAAACGTCGTGAACGCAACACCGCGATCAAGTCTGAACTGAAGACTGTGCTTCGCAAAGTCAACAAAGCTGTTCAGTCAGGCGATAAAGCCGCTGCTGAACAGGCTTTGGCAGTTGCCAGCCGTAAGCTGGACAAGGCTGTGAGCAAGGGGGCTATCCATCGCAATAACGCTGCAAACCGGAAATCCGGTGCTGCAGCTCGTGTTAACGCTATGGATGCCTAAGTTCAAATAGAACGAACACACGCTTTGAGGCCGTGACGATCACTATGGTTGTCACGGCCTCGATGCTTTAACCCACCGTTCAACGGTGTTTGGCAAGACCCGCGATCTTGGTGACCATACGTTCAACCGCGAAGTCTGCGTCACGTGCTTGGCCCTTGGCTTCAGCATCTGCCCTAGCGATAAGTTCGATAGCTCCGGCAATATTTACCGGGGTCCAATGCCGCGCTGTAGAAGCCACACGTTGGGCTTGCCACGGGGCCATACCCAGCGCTGAGGCGACTTGTCCAGCGGCCATTTTTGCGTCGATAATCCGTGCCACCTGGCGAGCTTTCAAGGCAAATGATGCGGTGATCGCCACTGGCTGCACACCGGTTGCTAATGCATGACGTAGTAAGGCAATAGCCGATCCAAGTTGCCCGTCCAAGGCTGCATCGGCGACTTTGAACGCGGTAGCTTGGACACGACCACCGTAATATTTTTCGACAATCTCCACGCTGATAGTGCCTTCGGTGTCGGCAATCAACTGGCTGGCCGCAGCAGCGAGTTCTCCAAGGTCTTGGCCAATGGAATCAGCTAAGGAGCGAACTGCGTCTAAGTCGATTTTCCGGCGGGCGCTTCGGAATTCTGCCTGCAAAAATTCCATTCTGTCCCGATCGGACTTGATCGGTTTAGCCTCGATAAATTGACCGGTTTTCTTTAGCGCATCCAACAGACGTTTACCGCGTGTCCCGCCGGCGTGCAAGCCTAAAAACGTTACGTCAGGGTTGGGATCTTGCAGGTAGGCTAACCCATCAGTGACAAAAGCGTCGGTCATCTTTTGCATATCTGCAAAGACCAACAACTTCTTCTCCCCAAATAGTGAGGGACTTGCGAGGACTTGTAGCTCTCCAGCTTGATATTCGGCTGCTGACAGATGGTGGATTTCCGTGTCGGGTTCATCTTTTTTCAGCTGCGATTTCACGGATTCGGTGACGGCCGAGTGAATGTATTCTTCACTGCCCTGCACGAGGATCAGTGGGCTCGCCAGCACATTACGCCAGGATGTATCGGAAGTTTTTGTACGTCGAGTTGCGGCCATGGGCTTGAGTCTATCGTTCTGCAGCAACCAATGCGTGACTGTGCTGAAAGGTCACCGCAAAAGTGCCGTCGAGATCCGTTCTGTGAAGTTGGATTCGTGGACCCAACGCCTCTAATATTTCCGGGTGCGGATGACCGTAGGTGTTATTCTCTCCCACCCCAATCAGGGCCATCCGGGGGCTAGTATGTTCAATCAGCTCAGTTCCTCCATTTTTTGCTCCATGGTGTGACAATTTGAGAATATCGACATCTGCCGGGATGCGTTGTTCGCCCAAGAGCTTTGCTGCAAGGTCTTCTTCAGCGTCTCCAGTAAACAGTGCGGTCACAGTTCCTCCGTGTCGGTAGATTTCCAGAAACAGCATAATCGAGGCGTTGTTTTCATTTTGAGCAGTCCTGTCCGCGCTCAGAATCGACCAGCGTACTTGTACCGCATGGTCTGGATCATGTTGTGCGTGATCAATCACGCCAACCACCGGCTGGTCGGCCTGTCGAGCTGTGTCGGGCAGGTCCGTTGATGTTGGCGAATAGGTATCATCAGAACCGGTAGAAAATATTATGTCTTGTGGTGTGGCAACATTTAATACGCCTTGTATGCCTCCCACATGATCTGCATGAAGGTGTGTCACGACGACGAGATCAAGATGCTCTACTGCTGCTGCTTCCAGGCACTGTCGGGCACGATCTGGATCCGGTCCGCTATCAATCACCATGGCCGAGTCGGATCCAGTGCGGATCAGGAACATATCACCCTGGCCGACATCACAGCCGACAATATCCCAATCAGCATCCACTGTCGTTGGTCGTATAGGCCAGAACGCCACGAGGTGGGCAACAAGTGCCACGACCACCAAACTCAACTGAATAATGTTGGCCATGGTGAGCCGCTGTACTGCAGCGGTGAGGACGCCAAACCATCCTGCTTGGGGCGAATCAATTTTGACTGCTGGTTTTGAATGTCGTTGGCGGCGTAGAAGTTTTAGCAGGACAATACAGCTGGCGGTCCAATGCAATACAATCAATACGGTTCCTGCCAAGCCTTCAGGCCAGGGAAGCATTGCTCCAGGCAAGTTGGTAACACTGGTGGCGATCCAGCCGATGGCTGCCGTAGGCAGTGACACAGCGTGCAGCAGGAGTTGCGCTATGCCAGGTGCCACGATGCCTAATCCGGCTGCCACCGTGCCGGGAATGGTGATCATAGGTAACAGTGGCGTGGCCAAGAGGTTGGCGAGCAAAGAATATGGACTGACATAATCGATGAACGTCAGCAGCAGTGGTTGACAGGCCAATTGTGCGGTAGCAGAGATTGCAAAAGACGAACTGAGCATCGTTGCCCAGAAATTCGGAAGGACTTTCTCCAGCATCGGGCGGCACCAGGCTTCAAGTGGCTGAGCGCCCAGCACAATTCCTGCTGTGGCCGCAACAGATAATTGAAAGCCGACCTCGTGTATCAGTTCCGGCGACATGGTAAGTATAACGATGGTTGATAATGCCAAGATCGGCAGTACTTGAGAGCCGCGACCATAAAATAGAGCCCACGCGCCGATAGCGCCCATGGTTGCAGCGCGAATTATGGACGGCTGCATTCCTACAATTTGAACAAACAATACCAAGGTGGCCAGGAATGCTGCGATCACAACAGAACGTGGCAAACGAAGGCTGCGAAATAATATGGTTGCTGCCGATGCAATCAGTGACGTGTGAGCACCTGAAACCGCCGATAGATGACTCAGACCCGATACTTTCATCGCGTGGTCAATTTCTTCTGACTGTTGAGACCGGTCTCCGAGAATGAGCCCGGGTAACAGTTCTGGAGCAAAGCTGATGGTCTGATTGGCCTGGGTTCGCAGCGTTTCTCGAAGTGAATCGCGACCAGTTATTGTTGGTTCACTCGCCCCGTTAGCGCAGCTACCAGGGTGTGTTGCTGCAGTGGCTTGAACAAATACTGATGTTTCATTGTCAGTAACGCGACCGATGAAACACGCTTGATCTTCGGCTGCCAGATCATTCCAACTTTGGTCCCCGGAAATTACGATCTTAGCGGGGTGGGGTGTGAGGATAAGATCTTTGCCATAGGCCTCAACATCAGCCGTGACAAACCAACTGGTGCCAAAAGGTCCATCGCGTTTCACTGGGTCAGTCGCTAAGCGCACGGACATCCGTGCGGTGCCCTGGGTGTCAACAAAGTCCAACCAGCCAGAGGTTTGGGCCGTTGTTTGTTGATACTGCACCATCACTGCTGCAGGAGTCGCAGTCCAGCACGCAATCGACAAGAGAAGTACACCCTGGACGATACGTTTGCCACGTGACTTTCGGAAACACGCAACGACCGACAACGTCAGCACACCGAGGAAACCAAGAATCCACGGAACTCGTTGTACCCATGCAATAGATAATTCAGGCCCTATCAAACATACTAGAACCGTAAGGACTGCAGCAGGGATTAGCCGTATATCAATGGGGGCAGCAATATCGTCTGGCTTAATGTGGTCTTGTTGCATTACCACGTCACAAGCCCGTCGAGTCGTTCTAAGGTGGCAGGGCCAATCCCTGAAACGGCTTCGAGGTCGGATAATTGTGCGAAAGCTCCGTGCTGTTCTCGATGGGCGATGATCTTTTCGGCAGTGGCGGGACCAACACCCGGTAAGGTTTCTAACTCAGTAGAATCGGCGGTGTTGAGGTTGACTGTGGGATTGCTGCCGGCAAGGCCCGTCCCGCCAGAGGGCAGTGAATTTGGTGGTGCTTCTGCTGTGGTTTGACGATCGGGGACCAAAATATATTCGCCGTCGTTGACGATCGCGGCGAGATTTAATGCATCCATGTGTGCTTCGTCGGTTGGTCCACCAGCGTTGTCAATGGCATCAATGACTCTGGCCGTGGGCTCAAGTTCAACTATGCCAGGCTGTTGCACCTCGCCTGCAACATGCACGATAAGTAGGTCGCGTTGTGTCTCCTCGGGAACTGATGCATCATCCACGGGTGGGTCAAATGGTTCCGGTTCGGTGTTATTGACGGTCAGAGCGGAGTCTGGTGTGGCCTCATGGTCAGTCGTGAGCCACCGAAATCCCAGGATCGTCAGGATAATAATGATTACCATGAGCACAGCCGATAGCGCGATCTTGGTGCGCCAGATCGGTGCTTGTTGCGATTGCCCGAGGGGTTCGGCTAGATGTTTTGCCATACCATCTAGCGTGCAATCTCTGATGTCTACTGCTGGCGGCTAACCCAAGCAATGTGGATAGTAGGGGCCTGATGATGCTAGCTGGGGATAACTTAACCTAGGCCGTGCCGTAACTGGCATAATCGAGGTCTGGGCTTATGGAGATTCCCAGTGCGCCCAAGCCTAAGTGGGCTGCCAGGACGGCGGGTAAACGCACGACAGGCACTGGCATCGAAGAGTGCTCTTGGAGTTCGCCTGCGATTTGGTGGGCCATGTCGTAATCGCCGTAGGACTGGACGCTGAGTCGAACTGGCGGTGGTACCGAAGTGGCAATATCGGTGATGATCGACAGTGCTTTGGCCTCACTACGCGGCCGGTCAAGCAGTTCGATAGCACCGTCGTTGAGTTGCATGACAGGACGTACCTGTAGCAGCTGTCCCAGGATACCGGCCAAGGCTGAAATACGACCACCCTTGCGCAGCGTTTCCAGGTTTGGGACGGTAAAGATCGTCTGCCCGACCTGGGTCTGTCGCGTGGCGACGCTGGCAAGATATTGCGGTGAAAGGCCTAATCGAGTGCGGATCAGCACGTCAAGTACGGCATTTCCTAACGACAGCCCAGCACTATGCGAATCCAGGACCGTCACAGGTATCGACGACGTCTGGGCAGCCACTCGTGCAGCGTCCGTAGTGCCAGACAATTTTGACGACAGGTGGATCGACAGAATATGGCCGTAGCCTTGTTCGGCGATGTATTTATACAGGGCTGAAAATTGTCCCGGCGACGGGCGCGAAGTACGCAGTGCGGTGCCGGATGCCAAGGCGATGGACAGATCGTGATGAAGAGTGTCGTCCTCCTCATTATAAATCTGATCACCGATCATCACCGGAATAGGGATGATAAAGAGATCTGAACCATTAGGTAGTTTGTAGACTGCATCGGGTAAGGCTGCTGAGGTGTCGGTGACAATGGCTACCCGGTCGCGTCGCTGCGGTTTGATGTAGCGTGCCCAACCGACCGCTTCGCTGCGTACTTCACGCGAGCGAACGGTCAGTCGGGCGATCCACGGGGCAATTTCGGTCATAGTGGGGTTAACCCACCACGAAGTTCACGAGCTTGCCTTTGACCACAATGACTTTGCGAATCTGTTTATCGCCGATGGCGCGCTGCACGTTTTGTGATTCGCGAGCCATGGTTTCCAGTTCCTGTTCGGAAATATCGGCGGGGGCTTCGAAGCGGTCGCGCAGTTTGCCTTGGACTTGGGCGATCACGGTGATTTTGTCTTCGACCAGCAGGGATTCATCAACGTTGAGCCAAGTCGACCGGGCGACAGATGGTTCATGGCCTAGCATCGCCCACATGTCTTCGGCGGTGTATGGAGCCACCAGTGACAATAATTGGGCAACCACTTCGGCTGCCTCACGTACTGCCGGATCGGCGGCTCCGGCGCCGTTGTCGATTTCCTTACGGGTGGCGTTGACTAATTCCATGGTGCGGGCAATGACCACGTTGAACTTCTGATCGTCCAAGAGACTCTGCACTTCGTAGACGATCTTATGGGTGGTCTGGCGCAATGCTAGCGCCCCGGTGGATGGGTCAGTGCCGGGTGCTGAGTCAGCGTACTGGACGTCTTGTGCCAGCCGCCAAGCACGGGCCAGGAATTTCAGGGAGGCGCCGGGGGCGACGTCGGCCCAGTCAATGTCGTCTTCTGGCGGTGAGGCGAATACCATGGTCAGTCGGATGGCGTCGACCCCGAATTCATCGAGTTGTACGCCTAAATCCACCCCGTTGCCGAGTGATTTAGACATCGCTTTGCCGCCGTTGAGCACTTGACCCTGGTTGAGCAGTCGTGCAAATGGTTCTGTGAAATTGACCAGTCCCATGTCGTAGAGGGCTTTGGTGAAGAAGCGTGAGTATAGCAGGTGCAGGATCGCGTGTTCGACACCGCCAACGTATTGGTCCACAGGCGCCCAACGATCTAGGCGATCGCGGTCCCAGACTTGTTGGCTGTTTTTGGAGTCGGTAAAGCGCATGTAGTACCAGGATGAATCCACGAAGGTGTCCATGGTGTCGGTGTCACGGGTGGCGGCACCGCCACAAGTCGGGCATTCAACGTTGACCCAGTCTTCGGCAGCTTCTAGTGGCGATTTGCCCTTGGGGGCCAGCTGTTGGCCGTGAAGATCAGTGGGCAGCTGGACTGGCAGTTGATCGGCAGGCACGGGAACCAAGCCGCAGCCATCACAGTGGATGATTGGGATGGGGGTTCCCCAGAAACGCTGGCGAGACAGCAGCCAGTCACGCAGGCGGTAATTGACGGAGGCTTCGCCGGTGCCTTTAGCGGCCAGCAGTTCAATAGCTTTGTCGATCGCGGCTTGACCGGACAGGCCGTCCAGTTGGCCAGAGTTGATGTTGGTGCCGGACTCGGTGGTGGCAACCCCGGTATCTTCGGGATTGTCTTCACCGGTATCAACCACCGTGCGTACCGGTAGGTTCATGGCACGGGCAAAGTCCATGTCGCGCTGGTCGTGGGCAGGAACCGCCATGATCGCACCGGTACCGTAGTCGGCCAGTACATAATCGGATGCCCAGACGGGGACGCGTTCACCGGAGAGCGGGTTGATGCCGTAGCGACCCAAAAAGACGCCAGTCTTGGGTCGATCAGCCGACTGGCGGTCGATATCGGAAACGTGTTTAAGTTCTTCGCGATAGCTAGCCAGTGCGTCGGCATGGTCTTCGGTGACCAGTTCTTCGGCCAGATCAGCATCCGCGGCGATCACCATAAAGGTTGCACCGTACAGCGTGTCCGGACGGGTCGTGTACACCTCAATTTCGGGGCCGTCTTCGATCGCAAAGGTTACGGTCGCTCCGGTGGATTTGCCGATCCAATTGCGCTGCATATTCAGTACCCGTTCGGGCCACTGACCTTCCAGTGCGTCCATGTCTTGGAGCAGACGTTCAGCATAGTCAGTGATCTTGAAATACCACTGTTCCAGGGCCTTCTTGGTCACTTCGGTGCCACAGCGTTCACACGCGCCGTCAACAACCTGTTCGTTTGCCAGTACGGTTTGGTCTTTGGGGCACCAGTTAACCTGAGATTTCTTGCGGTAGGTAAGGCCGCGTTCATAAAACTTCAGAAACAGCCACTGAGTCCACTTGTAATATTCGGGATCAGAGGTGTGCAGGATGGTGTCCCAGTCGACCGAGATCGCATAGCGCTCAAACGAGGAGCGTTGCGTGGCAATGTTGTTATAGGTCCATTCGGCTGGGTGGGCATCGCGGGCAATTGCGGCGTTTTCGGCGGGCAGACCAAAGGAATCCCAGCCAATGGGGTGCAGTACATCGTAGCCGCGCAGCATCCAGTAGCGGGAGACGACGTCGCCCATGGCAAATGCCTCAGCGTGGCCCATGTGTAGGTCACCAGACGGGTAGGGGAACATATCCAGCACGTAGCGGCGGGGGCGTGTGCCGTCGTCGGCGGCTTTGAAAATCTTATTCTTTTCCCAAAAGCCGGCCCAGCGCTTCTCGATGGCTGCAAACGAATATTCTTCACGCTCGGTTGCGGCTTGCTTCGATGTGTTCGTCACGATGTCCTGTCTACACTCGGTCAAAAGGTCAAATCTAATCTAAGACTAGTATTCTAACCCGGTTGGTCAACTGGCCACCCAATCGCATGGTCAATTGCAGCGTGCCAGCCGGAGATCAATCGGGCGCGTTGCTCCGGATCAATATGTGGGCTCCAGTGGCCACCGGACTGCCACAGGGCGCGAAGCTGCTTGGTTGAGGACCATATGCCGACACCCAAACCGGCCGCATAAGCGGCACCGCGGGCGGTGGTTTCCACATCGGCGTTGCGGTGGATGTCAACGTCGAGGATGTCGGCTTGGAATTGCATCAGCTGATCGTTGATACTCATCCCGCCGTCAACATTCAGACGGCGCAGTGTTTCTCCAGTGTCGGCTTCAACGGCCGCCACCACGTCGAGGGTTTGATATGCGGTGGCTTCTAGTGTGGCACGGGCGATGTGACCGGCGGTGGCATAGCTGGTCAGCCCAATGATTGTTCCGGAGGCATCTGGGCGCCACCACGGGGCAAATAGGCCCGAGAACGCCGGCACGAAGTACACTCCCCCGTTGTCTTCGACGCTATTAGCCAGGGTTTCAATATCTGCCGAGTGCTGGATAATGCCCAGCTGGTCACGCAGCCACTGGACCACCGAACCGGCCTGAGCCACTGAACCTTCCAGCGCGTAGACGGGGTCTTGGCCCGGTAGTTGATAGGCAACCGTGGTCAGTAATCCCGACGACGATAACACCGGTTCGTGGCCGGTGTTATACAACAGAAAACACCCGGTGCCGTACGTATTCTTGGCTTCACCGGCTGAGAAGATCGTTTGGCCAAAGCTTGCGGCTTGTTGGTCGCCCAGGACCCCGGTGATGGGCACCCCTGCAACGGCGAGCCCTGCGGTCACGGTGCCATAATCGTGGACCGAGGGGTAGATCTGGGGCAGGGCAGATTCCAGTATCTGTGGGTCGATGCCAAATACGTGACCAAGCTGGTAGTCCCAGGTGGCGGTGTGGATATTCATCAGCGAGGTGCGTGAGGCGTTGGTAATGTCAGTGGCATGCACCCTCCCGCCGGTCAGGTTCCACAGGATCCAGGAATCGATCGTGCCAAAGCGCAGGTTTCCGGCTTGGGCTAATCGGGCAGCGTCGTCGTTATTTGCTAATAACCAGGCGATTTTGGGCGCTGAGAAATAGGCTGACAGGTTCAGCCCGGTGGTTTGCTGCATCGCGGCGTTGTGGCCGTTTGCGATCAGGTGTTCGATGATGGCGTCGGTGCGAGCATCCTGCCACACGATCGCCCGGTGCACGGGCATCGAAGTGGTCGCGTCCCAGGCGACAATGGTTTCGCGCTGGTTCGTAATGCCTATTGCAGCGATATCGGCAGCGGTCAGGTTGGCACGGGCTAATGCAAGCGCAGACAGCTCGCGGATATTGGCCCAGATCTCGGTGGCGTCGTGTTCCACCCACCCGGGATGTGGGAAATACTGTTGGTGTTCGCGGGCAACAATGGTCACGGTGTTGCCCTGGGCATCATATAGGGCCACCCGGGTGGAGGTGGTGCCCAGGTCAAGTGCCATGATGATCGTGGATGTTGATGCTGCAACCATAAGCGTTACTTAACCACATTGCTGGGCTCGAGGTCACTCCGGGAGCGATACCATGTGCAGACTCTATAGACTGGTCGCTATGAGTTATGGGATTGCCGCCCGGTTGCGACCGCGGTTTTTAGTTCGTGACCGTGCCGTATTAACGGGACACGCCCAGCGGGATCCTCAGCGCTTCGGGGTGACGGTCACCGACCCGGTTTCAGGGGTGCCCTTTGAGGTGGCCGTGTTCAAATACCCCGGGCCGCCTGGTGCCCCGCAACTGTTGGCCGTCCATGGGTTCCGCGGTGATCACCACGGGCTGGAGCTGATTGTCGATGGGTTGACCCCGTATGAGATCTGGGTTCCGGATCTGCCGGGGTTTGGGGTGTCAGGCCCGATGCCTGATGCCCCGCACAGCGTTGAACACTATGGGCACATCGTCAACCAGATCGCACAGTTTATGGTCTCGCCTATTCTGGTGGGCCATTCTTTTGGGTCAGTCATAGCCGCCGCCGCGGTGGCTGCCAACGTAGTGGACTACCCACACCTGGTGTGTTTGAATCCGATTGCCAAACCAGCCCTGGATGCTGGAACACTGGTGGATCGTGCAGCAACCCTGGTGACCGATGGGTTTTATCGGCTCTGTGCTGCCCTGCCGTCAGGGGTGGGGCGTCGTCTACTGGGCAATAAACTCATTGTGTGGGCCACCGGCGCGTTCATGACTAAAACCGATGATCCTCGCGTATTGGCTTATACCCATGATCAGCACCAGGCATACTTCTCCGGTTTTGACTCCCCGATAACATTATTGGAGGCCTACCAGGCCTCTATCACGCACACGGTGACTGATTTCGCTGATCGTTTGTGTGTGCCTGTGACCATGATTGGTGGCGCCGACGACGAGCTGTCATCCCCACAGGATCTATCAGCCCTGGCCGAGGTGTTGGCTACCGACGACGTCGAAACGTACGTGCTACAGCACACCGGGCACCTGATGCATTACGAACGGTCGGGTGCCGTAGCAGTGTTGATGGTATCTCGCCTGACGGATGCTTAGTAGCGGCTCACCGTTCTGACCATTGTTCGGAACTGTATTTGTCGCGCGGGATCAGCTTGGATGCTTCATCGAGACTTTCCTGCGCCGTCGGGCGCCGCACGGATACAGCACACCGTGAGCCCAATAATGAACAGACCGCAATCATGATACGGCGTCGCATGGGTCACCTCCGCAGCTTGTCTCCTAGCCTAGCTGACAGGCGATGTTGTGTAACCTGCCGGATTCTCTAAGATGTTATAGAGAATACCGAAGACTCCTGAAAACCCCTGTAACCTTGATTGCGCTTCACATCACCAGGAGCATATCGACGTGGGCCAGATCGACAATATTGGGCGGTTTATCAACAATAGGGAATTCATTTGACAGGTTGACGATCTAGTGTGCCTGGCCAGCGTTGCATCCCACGGCGCCGTCCTCTGTTGAGAAGCCTGCGCGCCCGGCCGGTGGATTATGAGCGCCCCGTTCCGCCAATGGCTTACAGCACATCGATGGGGTCTATGCGCAAGCGCACTGAGGTTGTCTCTCCGCGCGCTGACAGTTGGGCACGAGTCGTTTTCAATGCTCCCACGACCTGTTCTGCGACATGATCCGGGAAGAATAACAGCGCTCGATACGTAGTCTCATCCACCGGTACCGGACCGATCCACGGAGACTCTTGCGATTGGTATGGCAGCGGAGTATTTCGAATCGTTTTCTGCACCTCATGGGATGGTCCGATCAACTCGGCCACACGCATGGCAGGAGGTAGACCCAGCTGTTGACGTTGTGCCAGTTCTCGGGTGGCCCAGGCAATGGGATTCATTTGAACAAGCGCTGCCACGGCGTCGTCATATTCTGCTGTTACGACGACGGTGCCACCTTGGCTGGAAGGTCGCACTAAGGTTGCGGCCCGCATCCAATGGCCAAGTACCTGCTCTGGAACGTTGAGTCCTTCTCGCTGGAGTTGTGCATCGCCGTCAAGTAACAGTGCAGCGGCATAACCGTCTGTGGCAACCGGTTCGGCACCCGGGGTGGCGATAACGATGGCCGGCTGCTCCCCCACCGTGACGAGCATATGGTCAGCCGAGGACGACATCACAGGTGTCATGGGAAAAGCGCGTCCCAGTTCATCCGCGGTGCGCCGGACTCCGCGAGCTCCGGCACGCAGTTGTCGACCACCGCAGTTGCTGCAGGCAAAATGGCGTTCTTTGATACCGCACCAACGACAGGTCGCCTCGTGTCGCTCGACCGAAAACCGATCGGTGAATCCAAGTGGGCCTGTGCAGTGTCGGCACCGGGCTGATTCACCGCAGTTGGAACAAAATAGTCCGGGGATAAAGCCTGCGCGAGCGACTTGCACTAGGACCGGTCCGGGGCGTCCGTGTTTGCCGTCAAGGGCTTCACGGGCTGTTTGATGCGCCAGATGCGGTATGCGGGCGATCTGGGCAAGTGGGTCACGCTCGGCATGGAATGAGTCAGCGGTAGCCACGACCCTGGGCGTAAGCGTTTTCCGTGTTGGTCGATCCGCACCGATCTGTTGGAGTTGTCCGTTGGCAACCAAGTGCTGAATCTCCAGTGCTCGTGAGGTGGATGCCAGCACCAGCCGAGCCCCGTGTTGGGTCGCTCGGAACCGTGCCACGGTGTGGACATGGAAATATGGCGTGCGCGGTTCAATAAGATGCTCGCTGGTGGGTTCCCATACAATGATCGCGTCAATGTGTTCAAGGGGTGCCCAGATAGCCGATCGGGTACCGATCACCACTCGGTGTTGGCCGGTGAGGATTTTCAAAAACGACCGGTAGCGGGCGGTATTGCCCTGTTCGCCACTGAGCATGGCAAAAGCACGTGACCCGATCCGATCTTCAAGGTGACGTTGCAGTCTGGAGAGGTGCTTATGGTCTGGAACGACAATGAGCGTGTTTTGTTCGCTGATGGCCAGTCGATGTGCGGCGTCAGCAAGAACCCCCATCGCATCCCAGCTACCATGAGCGCTGGGTAGTGTCAGAGCATAGTGGCCCCGGTGTTTTTGGATGAAGAGTTGTTCTGCGCCGTCGAGTAGAGCCCACCGGAAATTTGGGGCGCCGCTATCGGTGAGGGGGGCTTCGTTGACTTCGGGGATGGCCGGCGGTGCCGGGATGCTGTGATCTGCTATTTGTTCTGCGATTTCGCGTTCTACTCCGGCGACGCGGCGTGGCACGACGGCGCGCAACACATCGGCGGTAATGGATCCATAGTGTTGCGCGATCTGTTGGGCCAGCTCAAACACTTTGGGTTCGAGCACGGGAAGTGCAGAGACGACGGTTTTGATGGTCGTCAGTCGTGCCGCGGTCTCGATGGTATCGGTACGTCGAATGAGCCACCCGAAGAGTTGTTGATGTCCAAACCGGACTTTCACTCGAACCCCCGGTTGAGCTGCAGCATCAAGCTCTCTGGGAATCAAATAGTCGAAGTACCTATCCAGATGCAGTACTGGTGCTTCAAGCAGAATTTTAGCTACCGGTTGTTTTGGCCACCCATCAGGCGCCGGTGGCAGGCTCGCCCGGTGTTCCGGTAGGTCGAATAAAGCATCTGTTTGTGGCACATCACCAGCCTACCGCGGCACGCAACTGATCGACTTTGTCAGTGCGTTCCCAGGTGAAGTCTGGCAGTTCTCGACCGAAGTGCCCGTTGACCGCGGTGGCTTGGTAGATGGGGCGTAGCAATTGCAGATCTTGGACGATGGCTGCTGGGCGCAGGTCAAAGACCCCGTTGATGGCGTTGACGATTTGCTCGTGGCTGACTTTTTCGGTGCCGAAAGTATCCACGTACAGACCAACTGGACGAGCTTTGCCGATCGCGTAGGCGACCTGGACTTCAGCGCGAGCGGCTAAGCCTGCTGCAACGATGTTCTTAGCAACCCAGCGAGTGGCATACGCCGCCGATCGGTCAACCTTCGATGGGTCTTTACCTGAGAAGGCACCGCCGCCGTGGCGAGCCATACCACCGTAGGTGTCAACGATGATCTTTCGGCCGGTCAGGCCGGCGTCACCAACTGGTCCACCGATAACAAATGGGCCGGAGGGGTTAATGATAAATTCAGCATTCTCAGCGTTCAAACCAAAATTGACCAGCACAGGTTTGATAACGTATTCGATCACATCGGCGTGGAGCTGTTCTTGAGTAACATCGGCTAAGTGTTGAGTGGATAGAACCACGGTTTCGACCGACTGTGGTACGTGGTGTTCGTCGTAGCCAATGGTGACCTGTGTTTTACCATCTGGCAACAGGTATGGCATCGGTGAGTTATGCTGTTGGCGCACCGTGGTAAGACGCTCGGACAACCGGTGAGCCAGGTAGATCGGGGCAGGCATAAGTGCCGGGGTTTCATTTGAAGCATAGCCGAACATGATGCCCTGGTCGCCAGCGCCTTGTTTGTCGATTTCATCGACGGAGCCGTCGCGGGTTTCCAGCGATGTCGAGACACCTTGGTGAATATCTGATGACTGCTGTCCGATAGAAATATTGACACCGCAGGTGGCACCGTCAAAGCCGTTGGCGGAGGAATCGTAGCCAATGTCCAAGATGGTCTGACGCACGATATCTGGGATTTCAACATATGCGGAGGTGTTGACTTCCCCTGCAACCTGGACCAGACCGGTGGTCACCAGGGTTTCGACTGCCACCTTAGCGTTGGAGTCTTGCGCGATGATGGCATCAAGCACCGCATCAGAGATCTGGTCACAAATTTTATCGGGGTGGCCGGCGGTCACGGATTCAGAGGTAAATAATCGAAGTTGGCCGTCGCCGATGCCCTCATATGGTTCATATATGGAAGAAATATCTTTAGCAGTCACAGTATGAGAGTTTACCCCCTCCGGCTGCCTCAACAAGGCTACGATACATGGATCGTAAAACTCTACGCCAACGCGGCAGCAACCTGTTCAATAATCGCTTTGGCCACGACATCTTTGCTGCCCCGAACGGAAACTTCTTCGTGACTGTTGGCAAACAGGATAGTGACGTCGTTGTCGTCTTGGCCAAAGACTTTGCCAATTCCGACTTCATTGACTACCAGTATTTCGCAACCTTTGCGTTGCAGCTTGGCCCGTCCGTATTCCAGCGGGCTAGTGGTCTCATCGCCGGTTTCAGCAGCAAATCCAACGATAACTCGTGGTAGCGGTTGACCTGCGGCGCGTTGTTCTATGCTGGTACGCAAGACATCTTCGGTTTGTTCAAGAACAATCGTTGGAGCCGTAGCATCATCGTGTTTCTTGATCTTCTCGTTGGTAGCAGTGGCTGGTCGGAAATCGGCAACAGCCGCTGCCATAATCAGAGCGTCCTGGTGTTGAGCATGTTCCAGTACAGCGTCCAGCAAATCCCGGGTGGACTCAATACGCACTACGGTGATATTAGGGTGTGTCGGTGCCTGGACGTCCATGGCCCCGGCAATCAGCGTGACGCGTGCACCTTGTGCAGCAGCAGCCTTTGCCAGCGCTACGCCTTGTTTACCGGAGGAGCGGTTCCCCAAATACCGCACGGGGTCAAGTGCCTCCCGAGTCCCGCCTGCACTGACCACAACTGATCTGCCAGCAAGTTGATCCCCGGTCTGAGTTTCGGCAACAATCTGTTGCGTTTGGGCCCAAATGTCTTCTGGCTCAGGAAAACGTCCTTTGCCGGTATCAACACCGGTCAGACGACCAACGGCCGGTTCTATAACGTGCACACCGCGCGTGCGCAGCGTTGCAACGTTGGCCTTGGTGGCAGGATTCTCCCACATTTCGGTGTGCATGGCCGGAGCCATAACGACCGGAACTGTGGCAGTCAGCAGGATATTGCCCAGCAGATCTTCAGCTAGACCTGCGGCAGCTTTGGCGATCGAATTAGCAGTTGCTGGCGCAAGCACCACTACATCAGCACGGCGTCCCTGCAACACGTGGTTGACGTCTTCGACGGCCTCAAACGTGTCATTGTATACCGGTCGGCCCGAGAGAGCTTCCCAAGTAGGCTTGCCAACGAATTTCAGGGCCGAATCTGTGGGGACCACGTGCACCTCATGACCGTCTTCGGTCATAAGTCGCAGTAGGAGTGCAGCCTTATATGCGGCGATACCGCCGGTAACGCCTAGTACAATCCGCATGGATGCCCTCTTCAAACCTCTTGATGTGTGGTGTTATTCCTCGGAGTCTGCTGCAGGTTCCTGTGGCAGTGCGAATGGATCATCTTCATTGGCTGGCAATTCGAAGGTTGGGAATTCTTCGGCCAGTTCATCGGCAGCGGCCGCATGAACTTCTTCAACCGGCTTCATTTCTAGCAGACCTTCATCGATTTCACGCAGTGCAATCGACAGTGGCTTTTCGTTGAGCTCGGTGTCTACCAGTGGCCCAACGTATTCGAAGAGTCCTTCGTGCAGTTGGGAGTAATATGCGTTGATCTGGCGGGCGCGCTGAGCAGCGAAAAGCACCAGGGCGTATTTGGAATCAACCTTGTCGATAAGTTCATCGAGCGATGGGTTGACGATACCTTCAATTTTTTGTTCAGTCACTGACTCTCCAATAAATTTCTCCGGAGCGACCGGAGATTGTGGATATATTTGTTATTTGCCGCGGCTACTGCTGGGGTGTAGTCAACTGCATGACTTCTACCAGTCTGGCAGATGCTTGTCCAACTGTATCGTTGACAATCACGGCGTCAAATTCTGGTTCTGCAGCAAGTTCTAGTTTAGCGGTTTCTAATCTGCGCTGCTGTTCCTCGGGTGATTCGGTGCCGCGTCCCGTGAGGCGGCGCACTAGTTCTTCCCAGCTGGGTGGTGCCAGAAATACGAAAGTGGCTTCTGGCAAGGTCTGTCGCACCTGACGAGCACCCTGTAAATCAATTTCCAATAGGACGTGTCGTCCTTTTGCCAGGGCATTTTCAACCATAGAGCGGGGTGTGCCGTATTTATTCTGCCCATGGACTTGTGCCCATTCCAACATCTTGCCTTGTTTTACGAGTTCGTCAAATTGTTGATGGGACACAAATGAGTAATGCACACCATCAATTTCACCGGGACGCGGTTCCCTGGTGGTAGCTGACACTGAAAGACAGACCTGTGGGTAATGCTCGCGAATGTATTGACTTACTGTGCCCTTGCCTACAGCAGTCGGACCGGCTAACACGGTTACGGCAGGGCGTGTACCTGTGTGCTCAGGACGCAACGTCAGATCTCGGGGCTCAGGAATGACCGGTGGCGTCTGATCAGGCAAGATATTCCTCGTGGTGTGTCTGGGTGGATTCCGCTCGAATGCGATACGTGTAGATTAGCGCAACAACCGGCGATCTCACAAAAGAGACCGCCCATTTCTGTGGTTTTTTTCTACCGGCCTAGGGCATCAATGAGCGCGTCACGTTGCCGATGGCCCAGACCGCGCAGACGCCGATTCAAAGAAATTTCGCACTGTTCCATAATGCTTTGGGCGCGGATCTCACCGATACCTTTTATAGCAGTGAGCAGATCGATGGTACGCATCCGGGCGACAGCCTCTTCTGTGTCAGATCGTTCAAAAACCTCTGCCAGTGTTAGCTTTCCATCAGCGAAATCCGCTTTGACTTTTGCCCGTATCGTCCTGGCATCAAGCGCTTTTTGTCGAGCTGCTTGACGTTCGGCGGGTGTCAAATCTTTGAGAACCATTGGCTTTGCCCTTTCGTGCCCGTTTCTAGCGTAACGGTGAGGACCGTCGCACCCCAAGAGGCCTGTAACCACCGGGGTGTTTGACCTGTTCTACCTAGTGGATTGTATTCTACTTCACATTGATGTCTTTGCGAGCGTCGTCTATAGCCGACTTCAGGTCTGCAACTTCGGGGCCGTGCTGCAAGATGCCTCGTGACGAGTTGACTAGGACATTCTTCCAAGCCTCACCAAAGCCCGCCCGAATATCTGCGGCCTGAGCGCCTTGAGCCCCATACCCTGGCGCGAGAATAGGCGCGTTTGCCCTAACCAGATCAATATTAAGTGCCTTAGCATCGTCTGTAACGGTTGCGCCAACGACTAATCCGATAGATCCAAGCCCTGTGGCCGTTGCATTATCTTGCGATGTGGCATCGACGATCCGCTTGGCAACCGAGTCACCTTGAGGACCAAGATGTTGAACAGATGCTCCTTCGGGATTCGATGTCAAGGCGAGGACGAATACGCCCCTGTCATGGGATAAGGCTAAATCGATTGCTGGACGCAACGATTCATAGCCCAAGTAGGCCGTCAGGGTCACCGCGTCAGCGGCCAATGCTGATCCGTCAGCAAGCCACGCTTGTGCATAGCCTTCCATGGTGGAGCCGATATCGCCGCGTTTGGCATCGGCAATCGTGAGGATATTCGCATCACGTGCCAACTGCAGGGTCTCTTCCAATACCGCGAAGCCCGCCGAGCCGAACCGCTCATAGAGTGCGACCTGTGGTTTCAAGGCAGCGACACCGTTGGTTTCGGCAGCGGCTTCGACTACGGTTTTGGAAAAGGTTGTCAGCCCAGCCGGGTCGTCACTCAGTCCCCAGGCGTTCAACAACTGACGGTGTGGGTCGATGCCCAAACACAGTGGACCGTGGCGGTCCATGGCTTGGGCAAGACGACTTCCAAATGGTTGTGACATGGTTTCCTAGTGCTGGTTGTTGATGACTTCGGCTAAACGGCGATCGTGTTCTTGCAAGCTGGTAACGTCCCAGGAGTATTCACGTTGTGCCTGGATGGCCTGCAGCGCGGTACCGACCGCGGCCATGGTTGTCACCAGTGGCACACCAAGCGAATTGGCAGCGGCTCGGATCTCATAACCGTCACCACGTGCGTCAGAACCCGATGGCGTGTTGATTACCAGATCTACGCGACCGTCTTCGAGTTGGTCAAGAATCGTTTCACCGGTGGTTTCAACATCACTGGTAATCTTGTCGACGATTTCCGTGGTAATGCCGTTGCGTGCAAGCACATCAGCTGTGCCACCGGTTGACACGAGCTCAAAGCCCATATCAGTCAGACGTTTGGCGTGGGCTACGATGCTCCGTTTATCGCGGTTAGCTACCGAGACGAAGACGCGGCCACCGGTCGGCAGACGGCCGCCAACGGCGTCTTGAGATTTAGCATAGGCGGTGTCGAAGTACTTATCGATGCCCATGACCTCACCGGTCGAGCGCATTTCTGGTCCCAGTAGTGAATCCACAACACGGCCTTCGGGCGTACGGAAGCGGGTGAATGGCAGAACGGCTTCTTTGACAGCGATCGGTGCACCCAGTGGCAGCGACCATCCATCGTGGGTGGCCGGCAGATCCCCGGTTTCGCGCAGTTGAGCGATGGTGGTTCCGACACCAATTTTAGCGGCAGCTTTCGCCAGTGCTACACCGGTGGCTTTGGAAACAAATGGCACAGTCCGTGAGGCACGCGGGTTGGCCTCAATGACGTAGAGGATATCAGCGGCCAGTGCAAATTGGATGTTGATCAGGCCGCGCACGCCCACGCCTTTGGCGATGGCTTCGGTTGCTTCACGCACCCGCGCCAACACATCGGGTGCCAGCGTGGTTGGGGGCAGGACACACGCGGAGTCACCGGAGTGCACCCCGGCTTCTTCGATGTGTTCCATAATGCCGCCCATGAACAGTTCATGCCCGTCATATAGGGCATCAACGTCGATTTCGATGGCGTCATCGAGGAACCGATCAACCAGCACCGGGTGTTCGGCGGTGATTTCTGCCGTGGAGTTTATAATATAGGACTCCAACTGGGCTTCGTCGTAGACGATTTCCATACCGCGACCGCCCAGCACATACGATGGACGCACCAGCACCGGGTAGCCGATTTCATCGGCAACGGCCTTGGCGTCTTCAAATGAAACCGCAGTACCATTCTTTGGTGCGATCAGTCCGGCTTCCTGTAGCACCTGGGAGAACAGGCCACGGTGTTCGGCCAGATCAATGGCTTCCGGAGAGGTACCCAAAATAGTTACCCCGGCATCGGCGAGATCTTGAGCCAGCTTCAACGGCGTCTGACCACCAAGCTGGACAAAGACTCCTTCGACCGGACCGGTTTGTTCTTCGGCATGGATAATTTCCAGTACGTCTTCCAGCGTCAACGGTTCGAAGTACAAACGGTCGGACATATCCGAGTCGGTCGACACCGTTTCTGGGTTGCAGTTGACCAGTACAGTGTCATAACCGGCCTGTTGCATGGCCATGGTCGCATGCACACACGAGTAGTCGAACTCCACACCCTGACCAATGCGGTTTGGTCCCGAGCCCAGGATGATCGCCGTCGGACGGCTGTGTGCAGTAATTTCGGTTTCGGTGCCGTCGTAGGATGAGTAGTGGTACGGCGCCTGGGCAAGGTGTTCACCGGCGGCGGTGTCAACGGATTTGTAGACCGGACGCACACCCAGTGCGTGGCGGACGCCGCGGACGACGGCCTCATCCATGTGACGCAGCTGGCCGATTTGTTGATCGGAAAAACCATGGCGTTTAGCGTGCAGCAGCAGGTCTTTGGTCAGTTCATCACCATTGCGAATTTCGGTGGCTACTTCATTGATCAGCACCAACTGATCAATGAACCACGGATCGATCATGGTGATGTCAAAGATTTGCTGTGGGGTCGCTCCCCCAAGCAGTGCACGCTGGATCTGTCCTAGACGCGATGTCGTGGCTGTTTTCGCGGCTTCCAGCAGTTGGGCTACTTCTGCTGCGTCTGGCACAGTGAAGTCTAGTTCGGCGTCGTCGGCCTGTTCCAAAGAGCGCAGAGCTTTTTGGAGGGCTTCAGAGAAATTCCGGCCAAAGGACATAACCTCGCCCACGGCCTTCATGGTCGTGGTGAGGGTGGCATCAGCGGCGGGGAATTTCTCAAAGGCAAAGCGCGGGACTTTGACAACCACGTAGTCCAGTGCCGGCTCAAATGCGGCGGTTGTGGTGCCGGTGACGTCGTTGAGCACCTCATCCAGGGTGTAGCCCAGTGACAGTTTGGTCGCGATTTTAGCAATTGGGTATCCGGTGGCTTTGGACGCCAGTGCCGAAGATCTCGAGACGCGAGGGTTCATTTCGATGACGACGATGCGACCGTCTACTGGGTTGACTGCGAACTGGATGTTACAGCCACCGGTGGCCACGCCGACTTCACGGATGATCTTGATGGAAATGTCGCGCATCTTGGCGAATTCAGTATCCGTCAGGGTGACAGCCGGTGCCACGGTGATGGCATCTCCGGTGTGCACGCCGACCGGGTCGAAGTTTTCGATCGAGCACAATGCGATGACATTGTCAGCACTGTCGCGCATCATTTCGAATTCGTATTCTTTCCACCCCAGGATGGATTCTTCTAATAAGACTTCCGAAGTTGGCGAGTACTGGATGCCGGCGCCGGCGATGCGGTACAGGTCGGCTTCGTTATAGGCCATGCCCGAGCCGAGTCCACCCATGGTGAATGATGGTCGAACAACCATTGGGTAGCCCAGTTCTTTGGCGGCTTCCAGGGCCTCATCCATGGAGTGGACAATCACGGAACGAGCGGATTCGGCACCGCATCGTTCAACAACACCTTTGAACTGTTCACGGTCTTCGCCCAGTTCGATTGCGGCAATGTTAGCGCCGATGAGTTCGACATCGTATTGTTCTAATACGCCGCGTTCATCCAGTTGGATGGCGGTGTTTAGTGCGGTTTGTCCACCCAGGGTTGGCAGGATCGCATCGGGACGCTCGGCTGCGATGATTTTCTCAACGACGTCGGCGGTGATGGGTTCAACGTAGGTTGCATCAGCCATTTCCGGGTCTGTCATGATGGTGGCCGGGTTGGAGTTGACCAGCACCACGCGGATGCCTTCTTCTTTGAGTACCCGGATGGCTTGGGTTCCTGAGTAGTCGAATTCGGCGGCCTGGCCGATCACGATGGGACCGGAGCCGATGACTAATACGGATGTGAGATCTGTGCGTTTTGGCATGTCTGTGTTTCCTAAAGTCTTATTTTCCGGTGGCCATCAGGGCTGCGAAGGTATCGAAGACCGGGTGCGTTTCGGTGACGGTAACGGCGGTATTTTCTGGGTAGTACTGTACCGTGACCACCGGCAGTGCCTCGGCGCGTAGCGCTTCGACAGATTGGTCGTTGAGGCTGTATTGGGTCACGGTCACCTCCCCGTAGGTGGCATTCGGTGCGGTGGAGGTGCCGTGTGGGGCGACGACGGCGTACTGGTGGTTCTGGGTGGTAATAATGCTCTGCCCGGAGGCCACATCATAGACCGGCTGATTGGGGCCGCGCTGAGCCTGGGCTAGCAGGGCGGTGTCATATCCCAGGGCCCGAGCAATAATCTGGTGGCCTAATCCGATGCCCAATAGTGGAGTTTTGGCATCCAGCAGCGCGGTGGCCAGCTCGATTTGTGCGGTGGCTTGTGCTGGGTTGCCTGGGCCCGAGGAGAAGACTACGCCGTCAACCTTGGCGGCAGCGATGTCGTCAGCCGTGGCGTTGGCTGGCAGCACCTTGACGGTGTTGCCGCGCTGCACCAGCTGATTGATAGTGGAACGGCGAGCACCTAGGTCGATCAGGGCAACGGTGTGTTTTGGTGTATCGGCGGCGACCTCGTAGGCGGTGCTGGTGGTGACTTCTGCCAGGAGTTCTTCGGTGGCAGGTTGAGACCAGTTCTGGACCTGGGCGACTAACTCGGCGTCGGTGGCTTGGGCGTGGTCACCGGTAAAAATTCCGGCGGCGACTTGCCCGGCAGCGGCGATGCGCCTGGTGAGTGCGCGCGTGTCAATTCCGGCGATACCAACCACACCGGCGGCGGTCAGATCAGCCTCCAGGTCGCGTTCTGCCTGCCAGTTGGAATGTATCCGGGCCGGTTCGCGGATGATCACGCCGGCTGGCCAGTAGGCGCCTGATTCGGCTTCGGCGTCGTTGACCCCGACGTTACCGATGTGTGGGAAGGTAAATACCATTAGCGTGTGTGCATTGGCTGGGTTCGTCAGGCTGTGCTGATAACCGGTCATGGTGGTGTCGAAGACCAATTGCCCAAAGACGGTACCGGTTGTTGCGTAGGTGGTGCCGGCATAGATGGTGCCATCTGCCAGGACAAGTTTGGCTGATGCGCTCATGCGGTCTGCCTTCCGTTCGTAAGTTGTTCCAGTGCGGTGAGAACTTGTTGATGTTCGGTGATGGATTCGATGCGCAATCCGGTGGTGACTTCGACGTCGCCGAGGTTCCACGTGATGGCTAGGATTCCGTCTTTTTCGACGAACTTTCCTGCGATGCCCGAAACCGTGGCGACCGTGACGAGGTCTGGGGTGGGGATGAAGATATTCGGTTCACCAGCGCGCAGCAGAGCAACGCCCTCGTTATGCACTTCGAGTTGTACTGTGGCGGGGTTGCCCAGTCGGTGGGCGGTTACACGTTCTAGGAGTTCTTGGCCTAAGACGGTCGAGACGTAGGTGCCTTCCACAACCAGTTGTGGTTGTTTTTCCAACAGTCCTGCAGGTACGTCATGCGGTATGGGGACGTATTGTTGTCGCTTGGTGCGGTTGCGACGTCCGAAGATGATTCCGAGGATCATCAGCACAAGAATGGTTGAGGTCAGGGTGACAATAAATACGGTCTCGTCCAAAACTGGTGCTTCCTTAGTAGCTGTGTTGGTACGGTGTGGTCAGCTCCGCGTCGGCGACGACGCGATGTCCGCGATAGAACACGTCGGTTACCTGTCCGGACAGTTCCATGTCTTTATATGGCGAGTTGGCGGATTTTGACGCGTGCTGGGCCGGGTTGACCACAAAGGTGTGGTTCGGATCGTAGATGGCCAAGTTTGCAACTGCCCCCTGTACCAGACTACCGCTGTCTGTGAGTTGGCCTTGGTCGGTGTGGCGGTAGATGGCTGCCGGATTGACCGACATCACACGTGCAACCGCATGCCAGTCGAGCAGGCCGGTGTCGATCATGGTGCGCTGGATGACGGGCAGTGCGGTTTCCAGTCCGGTCATGCCCATGGCTGCTACGACCCACTCGCATTGTTTGGTTTCGGCGGTGTGTGGCGCATGATCGGTACCAACGGTGTCAATCGTGCCATCGGCTAGCCCCTGGCGTAGCGCGTGGACATCGGAGTCTTTGCGCAGTGGCGGGTTGACCTTATAGACCGGGTCATAGGTTTTGACGTAGTCCTCGGTGAGCAATAAGTGGTGCGGGGTGACTTCGGCGGTGACGTTGATGCCCTGGGATTTGGCCCAGCGAATTAACTCGACCGACCCGGCGGTCGAGACGTGACAGATATGTACACGGGAATTGACGTGTTGGGCCAATAAGACGTCGCGGGCGATGATGGATTCTTCGGCGACAGCAGGCCAGCCTGCCAGGCCGAGTTCTGATGAGAGTGCAGATTCATTCATTTGTGCGCCTTCGGTCAGGCGCGGTTCCTGGGCGTGTTGGGCGATGAACCCGTCGAAGGATTTGACGTATTCCAGTGCTCTGCGCATCAACACTGGATCCCAGACGCACATGCCGTCATCGGAGAACATGGTGACTTCGGCGGCTGAATCGTGCATGGCAGAAATTTCGGCTAGCTGTTCACCTTTCAAGCCCACGGTGACGGCTCCCACCGGGTAGACATCGGTCCAGCCGGAAGCACGGCCGAGTCGGTGCACCTGTTCTACGACACCGGCGGTGTCAGCCACTGGGTTGGAGTTGGCCATCGCATGAACAGCGGTGAATCCGCCTTTGGCTGCGGCTCGGGTACCGGTTTCTACAGTCTCGGCGTCGTCGTTGCCGGGCTCGCGGAGGTGGGTGTGCAGGTCTACCAGTCCGGGCAGCACGATCTTGCCGGTAGCGTCGATCACCTCAGCGCCGGCGGTGGCAAGTTCTTGGCCAAGTTGTGCAATCGTGCCGTTGGCATCAATGGCTACGTCGGTCTGCACGCCGTTGGGGGTGGTGCCGCCAGTAATCACATAGGTATAAGTCATTCGTTACCCTTTCATTGTCCTAGTTGACCTGCCAGGAGCAGGTACAGGACTGCCATGCGCACAGAGACGCCATTGGCAACTTGTTCGAGTGCGGTGTTTTGTGCTGAATCGGCGGCTGCCGCGGATATCTCTAATCCGCGGTTCATCGGCCCAGGATGCATAATCAGAATGTCGGTTCCGGCAATGGTCTGATACCGGTCGTTGGTCAGCCCCCAGCCGCGAGTGTATTCGGTTGGTGAGGGGAAGAAGGCTCCAGCCATGCGCTCGGCTTGGACGCGCAGCATCATGACGGCGTCGACACGCTGTGCCAGCAGGGCGTCGAGATCGTAGTTGATGTCTACCGGCCAAGTGTTGGCACCCACCGGCATCAAAGTCGGTGGCCCGGACAGTGAGATTTTGGCACCCAGGGTGTGTAGTAACCACACATTTGAACGTGCCACCCGGGAGTGCAGGATATCTCCAACGATCACGATGTGGAGGCCGTTGAGGTCTTTACCGGTGGCTTTGGCACCGTATAAACGGTTGCGCAAGGTGAATGCATCCAGCAGCGCTTGGGTTGGGTGTTCGTGGGTGCCGTCGCCGGCGTTAATGACTGCCGATGACGACCAACCAAAATTCGCGAGCTGTTGAGCGGCGCCAGAGGCCCAGTGGCGCATGACTATCGCATCGCCACCGATTGCTTCAAGGGTTTGGACGGTATCCTTCAGGGACTCCCCCTTGGATACTGATGAGGTTTTGACCGCGAAGTTCAACACGTCAGCCGACAGACGCTTGGCTGCAGCCTCAAATGAAGTGCGGGTGCGGGTTGAGTCTTCAAAGAACAGATTGACGACAGTCTGGCCGCGTAAGGTCGGAAGTTTTTTGATGGAGCGATCCGAGACCGTGGCCATTTCTTGGGCGGTGTCAAGGATCTTCAGTGCGTTGTCGTAAGACAGGTCTCGGGTTGCCAGAAGGTGGCGCATTAGTCCATCACTTCCACGATTTGTACTTGGTCAGTGGTGTAGTAGTCTTCGCCATCGTCGATTTCGGACAGATGGACCCGAACATGTTCGGATGACGCCGTTGGCAGGTTCTTGCCCACATAGTCGGCGCGTAAGGGCAACTGGCGATGCCCTCGGTCCACCAGGACCGCTAGGCGTACGGTGTGTGGCCGCCCGATAGCAGACAGTGCATCCAGTGCTGCGCGAATGGTTCGTCCGGAATACAAGACGTCATCTACCAGTACGACCACGGCGTCATCAACACCGACTGGCGGGATGATAGTGGATGCTGGTACTCGCGAACCAGAGCGGGCGAGGTCATCCCGGTAGAGGGTGATGTCGAGTTGTCCGGTGCGTTCTTCGATGATGAATGCTGGATCAATTTCTGCTAGTTTGGCCGCCAGGCGATTGGCCAGCGGGACGCCTCGGCGTGGGATACCCAAAATGAGCAGGTTCTCGACGCCGCGGTTGCCCTCGAGGATCTCGTGAGCGATGCGGGTTAGGACCCGATTGATATCCGATTCGGACATCACGGTGCGTGCTTTGCGCACGGGTTCTTGCACCACGATTATCTCCTTTCCCGCCTCACAGGACGGATTTTAAAGGATCTGCGGGATCTGTGGTATTCCCGTCAGTTTCACTGGATGTAACTGTAGCACCGGTGTGCCTCACATCCGTGATGTTTACAGGAACAACGTGGGTTTGAGGTCTTGTAAGCGACCAAGAACACCATTGACATAGCCCGGTGAGTCATCGTTGGAATATTCCCGAGCCATATTGACTGCTTCGTTGACTGCTGCGGCGTCGGGCATTTCGTCATTGAATAACAATTCCCATGCGCCCAATCGCAGGATGGACTTGTCCATGGCTAACATGCGTTCCATCGTCCAGCCGTGGGCATACTGTGCTAACAGCTCGTCAATCTGCTCCTGGTGGGTGATCACCCCGTCAATGATCTGTGCGGTGTAGGGGTTGATGGTTTGGTCGGTGAATTCGCGTCGTCGTTGCAGCGCCGACAGCGGGGTGGTGTTTCGATGTTCAGCTTCGAATAGGATTTCAAGGGCACGACGTCGGGCCCGTCCCCGGGAACCGATCTTACGTGGCTGGTCTTTTGCGTTCTTTGTCAATGTAGTTGTACTCCGCGCCAATGATTACTCAGTGGCCCGGCCCTGGTATTCACCATTTTTGGTGTCCACACGGACTTTGGTGCCTTCATCGACAAATAGTGGAACCTGAATTTCCAGGCCGGTTTCGACTGTTGCTGGTTTGGTACCACCCGAGGAGCGGTCCCCCTGCAGGCCTGGTTCAGTATAGGTGACTTCTAGCACCACAGTTGGTGGCAACTCTAAGTACAGTGGCACGCCATCGGACATCGCAATCTGGGCGTTTTCGTTTTCCAGCAGGAAGTCGGCAGCATCACCCACCACGGATGAGGGAACCATGATCTGGTCAAAAGTCTTCAGATCCATGAACACGAAGTCATCAGCGTCACGGTACAGGTACTGGTATTCGGAACGATCCACGGAGGCAAATTCCAGTTTGGCGCCTGCGTTCCAGGTCTTATCCACGATCTTATTGGAAGTCAGATTTTTGATTTTGGTGCGCACGAACGCACCACCTTTACCGGGTTTGACGTGCTGAAATTCCTGTACCTGCCAGAGTTGGCCGTCGACGACGACGACGGAACCGTTTTTAATATCGTTACTGGTGAGCATGACCATGGGGGTGATTTCTCCGTATAAGTCTTGAAAGTCGAGTATGTATTCTGGCAGATTACGGGCAGCTTCATAGAACCCGGCCTTCTCTAGTGTAGACGACCGAGAAAATTTTCGAGTGGCTAGTCGACAATCTCTTGATATGCCGCAAATAGCAAGGATTCATCGGGAACATCGTAGGTGACTGGTTTGCCTTGCTCTTCTAGGATCACAAAGCGCAGTTGTTCGCCGCGGTTTTTCTTATCACGACGAATACCATCCAATAAAGTCGCCCACCGGTCTCCAACGTAGCTGGTTGGCAAACCGATGCCTTCGAGGATGCTGCGGTGGCGGGCCACTGTGGCATCGTCGAGACGGCCGACTGAGCGTGCGAGTTCGGCGGCAAAGACCATTCCGACAGCGACGGCTGCCCCGTGACGGTACTGGTAGCGTTCCGCCAATTCGATGGCGTGCCCCAGCGTGTGCCCGTAGTTGAGCATCTGACGCAGGTTGGATTCTTTAAGGTCCTGGCTTACGACATCGGCTTTAACTTGGATTGCCCGTTCAATGAGTTCACGCAGCACCGAGGCGTGCGGGTTGGAAACCTGCGACATGTTGGCTTCGATCAGGTCCAAGATGGTCGCATCGGCGATAAAACCGCATTTTACGACTTCGGCCAGTCCCGAGATGACCTCGTTTTTGGGCAGGGTGAGCAATGTGTCAAGATCGGCTAGCACACCAGCCGGTGGGTGGAATGCGCCGACCAGGTTTTTGCCCTCGGCGGTGTTGATACCGGTTTTTCCTCCAACAGAAGCGTCCACCATGCCCAACAAGGTGGTGGGCATGTGGATGACACGCACACCACGTAGCCAGGTTGCGGCAACGAAACCGGCAAGATCTGAGACTGCTCCCCCTCCAACGGAGACAATGGCATCTGAGCGGGTGAAGTCACTTTGTCCCAGAACCTGCCAACAGAAGGAGGCAACTTCGATGTGTTTGCCTTCTTCTGAATCCGGGATCTCCACCAAAATGGCGTTGAAACCGGCCTCATCCAGCGATGATTTCACAACGTCACCGGTCGCGCGCAGCGCGCGCGGCAGGATGATTGCCACCCGGTGGGTTTGAGGCCCCAGGATCTCTGGTAGCTGGGCTAGCAGGCCGCTGCCAATAACGACGTCGTAACCGCCGTTGACTTCGTTTGCTGAGCCGCCTGCAACCTTGATGATCGTGGGCTGTTGGGTAGTGGCGCTTGTAGTGTTTTCAGTCATAACTGCGGTCGAATCCCTTGACAAAATGATTGATATCCTTGGACGATCTTAGTCGCCACAGCGTCGACGTCCAGTCCAGTGGTATCCACCACTTGATGTGCTGACTGGGTGAAGTGCTCAAGCCTATCGGCCCGGATCCGCGACCATTGACCTGCTGGATCGCCTGCCAACACGGGCCGATCGCTGGCATCGCCGAGCCGATTGAGGGCTTTTGATTCGCTGACGTCGAGGAATACAACGTAACCACGCTCACGAATAATTTCGCGGTTAGCCAGCCGAATGATGGCTCCCCCGCCCAGTGAAATGACACCTAAATCATCGCGGGCAAGGGTCTGGGCAATGACTTGTTGTTCGTTGTCACGAAAGGCTGTCTCACCGTGGGTGGTGAAGAATTGGCCGATGTGGCCGTGTTCGGCCACGAACAGATCGTCGGTATCAACATAGTTTGCTTCAAGACGCTGTGCGAGGTGTCTACCCACGGTGGTTTTACCCGATCCCATGGGGCCGATCAGAATGATCGGCAGGCTAAGTGCTGGCATGGTTATAGTGGGTCGCCCAGGTGGTCATCGGCGGCGTCATCCGAGGATGGTTCGGGCAGCCGAGCAATATTTGCAATGAAGCTGTCCATATTGCGTTTGGTTTCGGCAACGGAGTCGCCACCAAATTTCTCTAGCACTTCACCGGCGATCACCAGGGCAACCATGGCCTCAGCGACGACTCCAGAGGCTGGAACCGCCGTGACATCGGAACGCTGGTGGTGGGCCTTCGTGGCCTGCCCGGTTGCGACATCAACTGTTTGAAGCGCTCGTGGCACGGTGGCAATCGGTTTCATGGCCACGCGCACACGGATGGGTTCTCCGGTCGACATGCCTGCTTCAATGCCGCCGGCACGGTGGGTTGTGCGGGCAACTGAGCCATCAGGGTTGCGCACAATTTCATCATGGGCAGCTGAACCAACCCGGGTGGCGATGTCGAAACCATCACCGATTTCAACACCCTTCATGGCTTGGATACCCATCAGGGCGCCAGCCAGTTTTGAATCCAAACGGCGATCCCAGTGGATGTGGGAGCCGAGCCCGACCGGTGCATTGTGTACGATAACTTCGACCACTCCGCCCAGGGTTTCTCCAGACTTCTTGGTCACATCGACAACTTGGACCATCTTGGCCGAGACCTCTGGATCAATGCAGCGCAGTGGATCAGCATCCAAGGATTCCACATCGTCGGCGGTGGGAAAGTCATAGCCATCTGGTATGGCCACCTCTCCCATGCGCACGGTATGCGACACGGTGGTAATCCCAAGCTGGGCTAAGAACTGCTGGGCTACCCGGCCCAGAGCCACACGGGTCGCTGTTTCGCGGGCGGAGGCGCGCTCGAGCAGTGGGCGGGCTTCATCGAAACCGTACTTCTGCATGCCAGCCATATCGGCGTGACCCGGACGCGGGCGGGTGAGCTTGGCGTTGCGAGCCAGGCCCTCAAGTTCTGCAGAATCAACGGGATCAGGGTTCATTACCTTTTCCCATTTTGGCCATTCGGTGTTGGCGATATGAATGGCAATGGGCGAGCCGAGTGTCACCCCATGACGAACACCACCAATAATGGTGACCTCGTCTTTTTCAAATTTCATTCGCGCTCCGCGACCGTACCCTAAACGACGCCGCATAAGGGCTTCTTGGACATCGGCGGTAGTGATTTCAATTCCCGCCGGTAGGCCTTCAATAATTCCTACGAGTCCAGAGCCGTGCGACTCCCCTGCTGTTAACCAACGCATCATAGGCCCGATTCTTTCATGCTCTGCGCAGTTGCGCTTGCTTCATGTCGATGTTTGTCAGTGCGGTTGCACATTAGCTCACGTCAAGAGCCAGTGCTGCCGCCATATGGTGTGTTGCGATATCCCAGTCAATAGTTTCTGGGTTTGCTACCACTTTTTGGATAAATAATTTGGCCTGTTCCACGCCCTGATACAGTAGCATGTCGAGTCCAGATGCCACCTGTGCCCCGGTTGCTTGCCAGGCCGCGGCCAACGCCGTGGGCCAGGGATCATAGATCACATCAAGCAGCGGTGGCAGTCCTGCCGATGGTAGTTCAGTGGCCAGCGAATCGGCTGCGTGCGCCGGCAAAGTGGCCACGACAGCAGCATGATGCGCCACTGACTGGACAAAGGTCTCTAACCGTTTAACTCGTGCTACTAAACCAAAATACTCAGCAACCTCGAGAGCATCCTGAGCCCGTTGTGGGTCGCGCACGTACAGCACAACCTGTGTTAGACCCATATCTGCTGCAGCCGCCACAGCCGCCGTAGCTGTGCCGCCGGCCCCGAGAATACCCATCGAACCACCATCAGCACTGGTGAACCCGGCCTGGGCTAATGCCAGCCGGACGCCGTCGACGTCTGTGTTATAGCCACAAGCTGCACCGTGTTTGTCAAATACCACGGTATTCAGTACACCAAGGCGTTGCACTCGAGTGGAGAGGTCATCCATGTGGGGTACCAGAACGGCTTTGAGCGGCATCGTCACGGAAAATCCTACAAGACGACGTCGTGAACCGAAACGTTGATCAAGTGAGGCGAAAAATTCCGCCGCCTTGTCCTCAGCTACCTCGAACCGGTCGTAATCGATGGGAGCTTGCAAGTATTCGTATGCTGCTTGGTGCATCGCCGGGGACTTAGAATGTGCGATCGGTGAGCCGAGCACAGCCGCGTGATATTTCTGATCAGTCATATCTCCCCTGACTACCCGCGACCGCAGATCTCAGCGTTATCGTCACAGTAAGCTCGATATTCTTCCTGGTACTCCTGGTGTTGGGCGTAGGTCGAGGAGAACTTCGTTTCACCAGTCTCAATATTGGTGGTGATCCAGTAGTAGTAGTCCGAATCCTTAGGTGCTGCCGCGGCATCCAGCGCTTCGATTGAAGGGGCACCAATCGGTCCGGGTGGCAATCCGCGGTGGACGTAGGTGTTGTATTCATTGGATGCATCGCGGCGGTCTTCGGCGGTAAATTGCAACTGCCGGACGCCCATACCGTAGATAACGGTGGCATCGATCTGTAAGAATCCTGCAGTTTCTGGATTCGACTCATCCAGACGGTTTTCAATGATTCCAGCCACCGTGGCGTAATCTTCAGGCCGTGCCTCGGCCTCGACGATTGAAGCAACTGTTACGAGTCGGTGCTGTTGAGCTCCTTCATTCACGTCTAAGCGCTCGAATTCTTCCATGGTCGGTTCGATCATGATTTCTAAGATTTCTTGGATGGAGGCATCCAGTGGGAAATGGTACTCTCCGACCGCAATATACCCCTCCAGCGTGGAGGCTTCTGTGGGAAGATCAAAGTTGGTTGGATCTGCTGCCTCTTCAATCTCTTCGATGCTGTAGTCAGTCCGCTCGGCAATATGTGCGAAGACATCATCAATCCGGTGGCCGGAGTTGACATGAACATAGTTCATGCCCGGAATCCCAACCCCCAGTAACACTTCGGCTGCGTCTCGGGCCGGCATCTCATAGCGCAGGGTATATTCACCGGGTTGGATTTGTGCTGTGGTATCAGTTGCTTCAACAGCGTCACGGAATGCTCTGGTGGAGGCTACGATGTTTTCTTCCACCAGGCGATTGCCGATAACGATGGGGCCTTCGCCCGGGTTGACCTCAAAGGCGATTTCTTGTCCACCTGGGCCAGGGAAGTCTTTATTATTCCAACCAACCAACTGGCCTACCCCAATGCCGACGATCGCAAGAAGACCCAAAAACACCGCAAAGCTGGTGAGCATAATGATGGTCCGGCGGCGTTTACGCGTTTTGCGTGTCTTCAATTCTTCCTCGTCGATCTCCGGCAACTGCATACCGTCACCAACGAGCATGTAACCCAGCGGGTTATCATCGGACGTCTTCTCACCGGGTTGTTCTTCGATGTCAGAGTCGACATTACCGGACTGTTCTGGATATGCGCGGGTATCTTCGGGAAGTTGTGGTAATGCCGTTGCCGCATTGTCATATCGGATGGAGTCATTGAAAAAGCCCTCAGGTTCTTCCGCTGACTGATCTGGGGAATAATTGACCGGACGACTGGGGGCATCTTGGAGTCCGCCGGGGCCGTCAGCAGCTATAGGTTGCGGGCGAAACTCCACTTCAGCTTCGGACGTTTCAGGTTCAGCCGGTGACGTTTCGGCTTCTGGGAGGTAGTGCTCTGAATCCTCCTGGGTGACCGTAAGCTCGCCTGTCATGTGCCGGGCTTGGTGCCGGGCACGCTCATATTCCCGACGTTCCCGGCGGGAACGGAACTGTGGTTCAGAAGGTTCTTCTGGCAGCTTGCTATCCGTCAACTTCGCCCTCCTCGTCTCGGCCGACCAGGACGCCGGTGTTACCCCCGGTATTTTTCTCCAGCACCATGGCATGTTCCAAAATAGCCACGGCGGCAAGCTGATCGATCACAGATCGCTGTTTCCGCGATGATACGCCTGCCTGGCGAAGTTGCTGTGTTGCACTCACCGTCGACAGCCGTTCATCAATGAGCCGAACCTGGGTGGGAAGTTCTGCTTCAGCAAGCATTGTTGCCAATTGCCGGGCAAAAATGTGAGCGTCCTGAGTCGACGCAGTCTTTTGGCCTTTCAGGTTAATCGGATCGCCGACGTAGACACGAACAGCATTTCGTTGAATCGCTTCATGAACGATTGCATGCAGGTCGCGAAAATTCTTGGGGTCTCTCGTCAATGTGGTCACCGGACTGGCCATAATGCCAGCCGGATCGGTTGCCGCAAGGCCAACACGGGCCCGTCCGACATCCACTCCCAGACGAGAACCTCGTACCGGCTCATGATCGCGTGTATCTGTCATTGAATAGTTCTAATCAGCGTTTCGTTGTCGGTTCTGTTATGCAGTTTCCACTGCCTGCCGAAGTGCTGTTAGCGCATCGGCAATCTTGGCAGTGTCCTGTCCCCCGCCTTGAGCAAGATCTGGTTTACCGCCGCCGCCACCACCTAAGGTTTGTGAGGCGACCTTGACCAGATTACCTGCTTTCAGTCCCAGATTCTGCGCACTTTCATTGACGGCTATGACTACCAGTGGACGATTATTCGCCACACCAATCAAGGCCACGACAATGTTCTGATGACCAGCCTTGGCTAGTCGATCGCGTAGATCCATCACCGTGGAGCGTAGGTCATCTGCACTGGAAACGTCGCCCAGATTCTGGGCTAGCAAGGTCACATTTCCGACGGTTTCTACTTCATCCACAAGTTTTGCTGCTTGTGCAAGCATCTGTTGTGTGCGAAGTGCTGCAAGTTCTTTTTCTAGCTCGCGCAGACGAGTCAGGGTTTGCTCAACACGGCCCGGGATTTCAGCTGTCGGTGCTTTAAGCATGGAAGACAGCTGATTGACCAGCGTCCGTTCGGCAGCGAAGTGTTCGAAAGCATCAAGTCCAACGAGAGCTTCGACTCGTCGGTTTCCTGAGCCCACAGACTGTTCAGTGAGCAGTGCCAATGTTCCGATCTCGGCGGTCGCTGAAACGTGGGTTCCACCGCACAACTCACGTGACCAGGCACCATCGATTTCGACAACTCGAACGCGATCGCCATACTTTTCACCGAACAGGCTCATAGCCCCCATGTCTTTAGCTTCTTGCAAGCTAGTTTCCACGGTGTGGACCGGGAAATTATCCCGGATAGCAATGTTGGACAGTTCTTCAACTTCACGGCGTGCGGCATCGGACAACGCATCTTGCCATCGGAAGTCAAAGCGCAGATAGCCCTCTTTATTGAATGAGCCTGCCTGCACGGCTTCTGGTCCGAGAATCTGGTGAAGTGCCGCGTGAATGATGTGCGTCGCCGAATGAGCTTTCTGGGCGTCTAAACGTCGCTGCAGATTAATCGCTGCAACGGCTTCTGCGCCCAGTGCTGCTTCGCCCTCACGTATAATGCCTTGGTGGACCGACAGGCCTTTGATCGGTGACTGCACATCGGTGATCTCGATGACAAAGCCGTCACCGGTAATCAACCCAGAGTCAGCAGCTTGGCCGCCAGCTTCGGCATAAAACGGTGTTGCGTCTAGGACCAGTTCGATTTGTTGGCCTTGCTCAGCAACCGATGCCTGCTGCCCGTTAACCAACAGGGATCGAATTCGTGATTGCGTGGTGTGCTCGGTGTATCCGGTAAATACCGTGTCTTCACCTGCGTGGGCTGCATAGTACAGGCTGGTATCAGCGTGACCCGTTTTCTTGGATTTAGCATCCCTCCGGGCTCGTTGGCGTTGTTCCTGCATCAGCTCCATGAATTTGTCCTGGTCAACGGCAACCCCGGCCTCTTCAGCCATTTCCAGTGTGAGGTCAATAGGAAAACCGTAAGTATCATGCAGTTCAAATGCCGCATCCCCAGACAGTAGTGTTCCGGCTTCGCGTGCTTGTGCAACGGAGGATTCTAACCGCGTGGTGCCGGCCGCGATCGTCCGCAAGAATGCACGTTCCTCGGCATAAGCAATACGCGAGATCCGTTCAAAGTCTTCAGCGACTTCCGGATATGAGCCACGCATCGCATCACGTGAAATCGGCAAGAGTTCGGGCAGCACTGCACTGTTGACACCCATCAGGCGCATCGCGCGAACGGCACGACGAATCAACCGACGCAAGACATAGCCACCGCCTTCATTGCCAGGGATAACACCGTCGCTGATGAGCATCAAAGCTGAACGTATGTGATCTGCGATGTAGCGAAGCCGCATATCGTTTGCAAATCGTGGATCTTGAGGATCTTCGGTTGACGTATAGCTAACGCCAGCTAGTTCTGCTGCACGGTCCAGAACAGGACGAACCTGGTCGGTCTCATACATGTTTTCGACGTCCTGCAGGATCATGGCTAATCGTTCCATGCCCAAGCCGGTATCGATATTTTTATGAACCAATTCACCAACGATGTCGAAGTCTGCTTGGCTACGAACCTCACCGAGTTGGTACTGCATGAACACGAGGTTCCAGATTTCTAGGTAGCGGGTGTCATCGACTGCAGGGCCACCCTCGGCACCGTATTCGGGGCCGCGATCGTAGTAGATTTCGGAACATGGGCCTCCGGGACCGGGCTGGCCGGTGTGCCAGTAGTTATCTTCATTGCCCATGCGTTGAATTCGTTCGGTGGGGATTTTGACGACGTCTCGCCAAATTTCGTAGGCCTCGTCGTCTTCCTGGTACACGGTGACCCAGAGACGCTCGGGATCCAAACCGTAACCACCGTCCTCTTGGGAGGTGGTCAAAAGTTCCCAGGCCATGGTGATCGCGCCGTGTTTGAAGTAATCCCCAAAGGAGAAGTTACCCGCCATTTGGAAAAACGTACCGTGACGAGCGGTTTTACCGACTTCTTCAATATCAGCGGTACGAATACATTTCTGCACCGAGACCGCACGCTGGTACGGAGGGGTTTGCTGGCCAAGAAAGTATGGGATGAACGGGACCATGCCGGCGACGGTGAACAGCAACGACGGATCTGGGGAGACCAGCGACGCCGAGGGAACTACGGTGTGAGCTTTCTTTTCAAAAAACGCAGTCCAGCGGCGGGCAATTTCATGAGTTTGCATAACTGTTTTCCATCACGAGCTAGGAACCGGTGACACTACCGGTTTGATTGAATAGTTCTGAAAGTTAGGGATTATTCGGCCCGTACCGAGGCGACATTCGTTACTTCGCCTTGCAGTGGCTCGACCCCATTGGGCTTTTCGACAATCGGCGGGGCGGGTTCTGCTCTGTTCAGCGCAGGGATTTGGTCTCGCACGGTAGTAAAGAACGCTTTAGTGGACTCCACGATAATTTGGGCGGCGCCTTCACCGATGCTGCGTCCGATATTTTCCGGTGCCAGCGAGGTGCGTAGAGCTTCTTCTGCCCGGATGGCGGCCTCGTCTCGGCCCTTAGAGAGTTTCGAGTGACCGTACCATCCAAGTGCTGCTCCCACTCCCACAAGTAAAACTCGTTTCACAACCGCAGTCCCTTTCTGATTCTGGATCGTCCCTACTCTACCAATCTGGTCAGTCTATTCGATTTCAAAGACAAGATTTGTAGGGAAACAACTCCGGCCCGGTGCCCTGTCAAAAAACAAGGGACACCGAGCCGGGAATGTTAATTGAATACTAGGCTTAGCGCGAGTAGTGCTCGACAACCAGCTGTTCTTGAATCGACACTGGGATTTCAGCGCGTTTTGGTTCACGAGCCAAGGTGGCGCGCAGTTTGTCGATTTCTACTTCCAGGTAGCCTGGAACGTCTGGCAGTACTTCCTGGTGTGCACCGGTGGCAGCGATCTGGAATGGGACCATAGTTTCGCTACGCTGTGCAACGTGAATCAGCTGGCCTGGTTTAACCTGGAACGATGGGCGGTCAACACGCTGACCGTCAACCAGGATGTGCTGGTGAACAACCAGCTGGCGGGCCTGTGCGATGGTACGGGCGAAACCGGCACGCAGTACGAGAGCATCCAGGCGGGACTCCAGCATTTCTACCAGGTTTTCACCGGCCAGACCCGAACGGCGGCGTGCTTCTTTGAAGTAGCGCACCATCTGGGCTTCACGAATGTTGTAGATTGCCCGCAGACGCTGCTTTTCTTTCAGACGTACCGAGTAGTCAGAGTCCTGACGACGACGAGCACGGCCGTGCTGTCCTGGACCGTATGGGCGGCGCTCCATGTACTTTTCAGCTTTTGGAGTCAGGGCAATACCGAGTGCACGCGAGTGGCGCACTGTGCGGCGGTTACGAAGACCTTTAGCCATAATCGTGGCTTCCTTTTCTTGTCATGCGGCATCGTTTGGTTTTGTTATCACTCACAGGACAGCGCCGACTAGCGATTGCTGTTTGTGAATCCTGGCCTCTGATGTCGTTGTTTTCCAGAGAGCTGAGGGTTATACCGCCAACCGTCATTACTACCGTTTCTCCGAGAACTGCAGAAACGTGCCAGACAAGCGGCAAGTTTAGCAGACTCATCAGCTTGACCGCTAATCGTCCGCAACGTTGTTCCTTACCGACCGGAGCTCCTGCTGTTCAGGTCCTTGAGCATCTGCCTCAGGTGTCGGCTGAGATTGGGGCATAGGTTGGTTTCGTATGACGGCACGGAGACGGTCGACCCGCTCTGCCAGCATCTGTTCTCGGCCGTTGCCGGTGGGCTGGTAATATTCTCGTCCCTGGAGTTCATCGGGCAAGTATTGTTGGTCGGTGATCGCGTGTGGGTATGCATGCGGGTATTTATAGCCGACCCCGTGGCCTAGCGCTTTGGCCCCCGGATAATGTGCATCGCGTAAAGGTTTCGGAACAGTCCCGGCATGACCTGATTTCACGTCTGCTAAAGCGGCATCAATGGCCACATATGACGCATTGGATTTCGGCGCGGTGGCCAAATGCACCACTGCCTGAGCTAGTGGAATACGTCCTTCTGGCATTCCAATGAGTTGAACGGCTTGCGCCGCGGCAACAGCGGTTTGCAAAGCTGTGGGGTCTGCCATTCCGACGTCTTCCGAAGCGTGAACGATAAGACGCCGGGCAATATATCTCGGGTCTTCTCCGGCATGAATCATGCGCGCCAAATAATGCAATGCGGCATCAACGTCGGAGCCACGGATGGATTTGATAAACGCGGAAATGACGTCGTAGTGCTGGTCGCCATCTTTATCGTAACGTAGCACAGCCTGGTCCATAGCCTGGGCAGCATACTGGACGGTAATGCCAGCCGGACCGTTGTTAGTACCGTGCTGATCTACTGCCACTCCGGCTGCGGCCTCCAGAGTTGTCAATGCCCGGCGTGCGTCGCCTTGGGCCATCCGAATCAAGTAGTCCCGCGCTTCCTCATCAAGTTCCACGGTGTTGTTGAGCCCGCGCTCATCGACTAAGGCTCGCTCGATGAGTAAGCCGATATCCTCATCGGTCAAAGGTTCAAGAGTCAGCATGATGGACCGTGATAGTAATGGTGCCACGACAGAAAATGATGGGTTCTCGGTGGTGGCAGCAACTAAAATTACCCAGCCATTTTCGACCCCTGGTAACAGAGCATCCTGTTGTGCTTTATTGAAACGGTGAATTTCGTCCAGAAATAAGATGGTGGTTCGACCGTAAAGGTCGCGATTATCGAGCGCTTGGTCCATGACCTGACGAACGTCTTTTACTCCGGCCGAGATAGCCGACAGCTCAACGAACTTTCTGTCCGGGGCATGGGAGATGACATGCGCGAGCGTCGTTTTACCGGTGCCTGGCGGACCATACAAGATAATGGAAGTCGGCCCGATGTTCTTCGTACCGGTGGTTTCTGTGAGTTTTCGTAGCGGCGAACCCGGTGTCAGTAGATGTTGCTGGCCGACGATCTCATCCAAGGTCCTTGGACGCATCCGCACGGCCAAGGGTGCACCCGCAGAGGCTCTACCGGTGGTCGTCGTACGGTCGTCGTCATCATCATGGGCCGAGGAGAACAAATCTTGCACGCCTCTATTCTAGTGATTGCAACAGACTGATGATATCCGCAACTACACTTGGAGCCATGCGTGCAGTTATTCAAGTCGTTTCGTCAGCAAGTGTCACCGTCGAAGAACGTGCAGTGGGTGAGATTTCCGGCCCTGGGCTGCTGATCTTATTGGGGGTCACCGTTGATGACGGCCCAGAGCAGGCTGATGCATTAGTACAAAAGATTGTGAACTTGCGAATTCTCGGCGACGAACAGTCTGCGCTTGAGCTCAACACACCGGTTTTGGTGGTTTCGCAGTTCACCCTCTATGCGGATGTACGCAAAGGACGGCGTCCGTCGTGGTCAAAAGCTGCTCGCCCGGAGCAATCGGAACCACTGTATGAGTATTTCGTGGAACGAATTCGTGACCAAGGTTTGGACGTAGCAACCGGTGAATTTGGTGCCATGATGGATGTTGCCCTGGTCAACAGTGGCCCGTTTACTTTAGTTATTGATTCGGATGACTTGGCGGCACCGCGGCGCGGGTAGTCCCACTCGTTGTGTGACCGCTGGTTGTAATTAACCAGGGCCTTGGGCTCCAGTAGGGTGAAGGGCCGTCGCCACTTATTTTGCGAAGGATCAGAGCGGACGGGAGACGAAATTGATCTGCGCCGCAGTGGGTTTCACTATGACTGACAATGAAGTCTCAGCTCATGTGCTCAAATAGTGGCGCAGCTTCTGCTGCTGCCGCAGCGAGGCATCCGAATTTCGATCGCCCCGGTGCTAGTCTCTGCCCAATGTCTGGTGGCACGATAACCATGTGCGTGCAGATTTTGGGTGCCTGAAATGTGTCGAATACTCGGTCAAAGTGCGAACAACAAGATAGGTATTTGGATCTTGCAACAAAACGCCGGTCAGACCGCAAGAGTCGACCGGCGTTTTGTTTATGGCCAAGAAGTTATTAGGCGTTGACCTCTTCTGTCACATCGTCTTCTTCTGGCACGTAGTCCACGCCAGTCTCTGCGCGTTGCTCATCGGGAATTGGAGCGGGTGCGTCAGTTAGTGGGTCGTGGCCGTTGCCGGTCTTCGGGAAGGCAATGACGTCTCGGATGGAATCTGTCCCAGCAAGCAACGAGATCATGCGGTCCCAGCCAAAGGCAATACCACCGTGCGGTGGAGCGCCGTATTGGAAAGCGTCCAACAGGAAGCCAAACTTCTCTTGGGCGTCTTCTTCGGAAATGCCCATGACCTTGAAGACCCGCTTTTGGATTTCCTGGTTGTGGATACGAATTGAGCCACCACCGATTTCATTGCCGTTGACGACAATGTCGTAGGCGTAGGCCAACGCTTCACCGGGGTTGGTGTCAAAGGTATCGAAGTATTCAGGTTTTGGCGAAGTGAATGCGTGGTGTACAGCGGTCCAAGCCCCATCACCCACTGCGACGTCACCTTCGGCTTCAGCCAGGGCAGCAGGTTCAAATAACGGAGCATCAACGACCCAGACAAAGGACCAGTCTTGTTCTTCTGCTGGTACGTCAGAGTTATTTTTGATCAGCCCAACGCGGTGACCAATTTCAACACGGGCTGCACCCAGCAGTGCGCGTGAAGCCACAGGATCACCGGCAGCAAAGAAAATCGCATCGCCAGGGTTGGCCCCAACCTTTTCGGCCAGACCGGCAAGTTCTGCTTCCGTGATGTTCTTAGAAACTGGGCCGGTCATTTCGCCATCTTCTTTGTACAGCACATAGGCCAGTCCATGGGCACCACGCTGTTTTGCCCATTCCTGCCATGCATCCAGCTGACGACGAGGCTGTGCGCCCCCACCTGGCATCACGACTGCACCGACATATTCATTTTGGAATACCCGAAACGGGGTGTCTTTGAAGTATTCGGTCATGTCGGTCAGCTCCAGACCGAAGCGCAGATCTGGTTTATCTGTGCCGTATTTTTCCATGGCTTCTTTGTACGTGATCCGTGGAATTGGTGTGGAGATTTCCACTCCAATGAGTTTCCATATCTCACTCAGCAGGTTTTCAGCGAGTTCGATGATGTCGTCTTGTTCGACAAAGGATGCTTCGATATCCATCTGGGTGAACTCTGGCTGGCGGTCTGCACGAAAATCTTCGTCACGATAGCAGCGAGCGATTTGGTAATAGCGCTCAATACCACCAACCTGCAGTAACTGTTTGAACAGCTGCGGCGACTGTGGCAAGGCATACCAGGAGCCCGGCTCCAAACGTGCGGGGACCAGAAAGTCGCGCGCGCCTTCTGGCGTAGAACGAGTCAGCGTTGGGGTTTCGACTTCGATGAAGTCATGGTCGGCTAGCAGGTTGCGGGCAATGCGATTAACTTCCGAACGTAAGCGCATAATGCGAGCTGGCTCAGGGCGACGCAAGTCCAGGTATCGATGTTTGAGGCGAACTTCTTCGCCGACTTCAACGTGCTCATCGATTTGGAATGGCAGCGCTGCTGCGGTGTTGAGCACGGTAACTTCAGAGGCGTAGAGCTCGATATCACCCGACGCAATATTTGTGTTCTCCGACCCTTCAGGACGCGCCTTTACCTCAGCGGTAACCTGCAGGACGTATTCGTTGCGCAGGTGATCGAACTGGGATTCATCGTGCACTACGATTTGTGCGATACCGGAAGCATCACGCAGGTCGATGAAAGCTACACCACCATGGTCGCGACGGCGAGCCACCCAGCCTGCCACGGTCACGGTTTGGCCAATGTGTTCGGCGTTGAGTTTGCCGAGTTGATGGGTGCGAAGCACGTTGTGTTTCCCCTTTTGAGTTCTACGTGTTGATTAAAATTCTGTGATATTCGAAGCTAGTCTACCGTTCAGCGCAATTAGTCGTTGTGCTCAACGGTGTTGAGAATCATGGCTTGAAAATCTTCTGCAGGTGGCATCCATGTGGTGGGGTCTGCAGCTCTCTGTTCCCCGGTACGAATGTCTTTGACCTCGTGAATGGTCTGGCCGTTGTCAAAGTTGGTAAACCAGACATACGGGATGCCCCGACGATCGGCGTGCCGAATTTGTTTGCCAAATTTTTCAGCCTTGGTGGCTACTTCGGTATTAATTCCTCGAGAGCGTAGCTGTTGGGCTACATCTTGAGCTGCTGACCAATCTTCATCTGAAGTCAGTGCGACATAGACTGCGGTAGGAACTTTACGTGTTGCTTTAACCATATTTTGCGAAAACAGCCGTGAGATCAATCGTGTGACGCCGATTGACAGTCCAACACCCGGGAAGCTGCGCTTACCTTTCGTCGCCAGTGCATCATATCGACCACCGGAACAGATCGAGCCGAGTTGCTCATGGCCCACCAGGTTCGTCTCGTACACCGTGCCGGTGTAGTAATCCAGCCCCCGAGCAATCGACAGATCCGCCACCGCGGTCCCGGGAACACGCTTGTGCAGTTGATCAATAACTTCTGCAAGCTCTTGAATCCCTTCATCAAGCAGCTCATCCTCCACGCCCAGTGCGCGGACCTGGTCGACAAACGAGGAATCCTCAGCACGAATTTGAGCAAGCGCTAGAGCCAATTCAGCCTGTTCCGCGCTAGCGCCTAAATCTTCCTGTAGGGCCTTTGAAACTTCCTCAGCACCGATCTTTTCCAGCTTGTCGATATTTCGTAACACTCCGGCGGTATCTTCAAGACCGATACCACGATAAAAGCCTTCGGCTAGCTTGCGGTTATTGATCCGAATAATGAATTGACCGATCGGCAGTTTGGATAGCGCTTCGGCCATCACCAACGCAACGTCGATGTCGTGGCGGAAGTCCAGTGCGCCGTCCCCGACAACATCGATATCAGCCTGGGTGAATTCCCGTGCACGACCTTCCTGGGGGCGTTCGCCGCGCCAGACTTTTTGGATCTGGTAACGACGGAATGGGAAGTTTAGGTGGCCGGCATTTTCTGTCACATAGCGCGCAAACGGTACTGTCAGGTCAAAGTGCAATGCCAACCGCGAAGTGTCAGCAGGATCTGGGGCATCCGTTTCATGAATGCGCGAAACCGTGTACACCTCTTTGTCGATTTCCCCTTTACGCAGGAGCGTCCCCAACGTTTCGACAGCCCGCGTTTCAATATTGGAAAACCCGTGGAGTTCGAAGACTTCTGCCAGTGTATTGAGCACATGGAGTTCTACGAGACGCTCTTCGGGCAGCCATTCGTGGAATCCAGAAAGTGAAGTCTTACGGGACATAGCGGTGTGATCTCCAAGAGTTCTATGGTGGGTAGTGCAATGCGCAGATTTACGCATCCTATTTAAAGTACTCTGCCATTGTATGCGTTTCGCGTAAGCTATCAGTGACCATCTCATCACAGTCATCCGATGGCTGACGGGATCTCCACCTACGGAAGAAAGTTATAGCGGTGACAACGAGTCAACAACCCGACGCCCCAAAACCAGTAGCTCCTAAACCAAGCGCTGTTACCCCAGCTGAAGTCCATCCGGTTGCACCGGTGGCACCAACGCCTGCCTACACCTCTGATCTTGGGGAAGCCAAGCAGTTTGCTGAGGTATCTGACGACGGGGTTGTAACCCTTCTCGATGGCGAGGAAAAGGTCGAAGTTGGACAGGTACCAGAAGCATCAACGGAGGAGGCGCTGGCCTACTACGTTCGTAAATATGACGACGTTATGACGCAGCTACAGCTACTCAAACAGCGTCTTGACACTGATGCATCGAATCAGGAGTTATTGAAGACTCTTGATCAAATCAATCAAACGATTGCTGCCCGACAGCTAGTCGGGGATATGGCCAAACTTCGTGAGCTCTCGACACAACTGCAGAATGATCTCGTCGAACGACAAGCCAAATTTCAAGCTCAGCGAGAGCAGGCCATCGCCGAACAGCAGGCTGCTCGCGAAAAGATCGTCGCCGAGGCCGAAGAAGTCTCTGGTCAAGATCCAGACAAGACCCAGTGGAAACAGTCCACCGCGAAAATGCGTGAACTGTTCGAGCAATGGCGTACTGTTCAAAAAACTGGGCCACGCTTGCCTCGAGCTACAGAAGACGAATTATGGCAGCGTTTTCGTTCAGCTCGCAATACATTTGAAAAGAATCGTCGTGCTTTCTTTTCGCAATTAGACGCACGAAATGCGGAAGCAAAGAAAATCAAAGAAGACTTAATTGCTCGTGCTGAGGCCTTGCAGAATTCTACCGACTGGGGTCCCACAACGATCCAGTATCGGGATCTGATGACCGAGTGGAAAAAATCGCCGCGGGCCTCGCGAAAAGATGACGATGCATTGTGGGCACGATTCCGGAGCGCACAGGATGTCTTCTTCAAAGCTCGTGATGCTGCGAATGCTGAATTGGATCGTGAATACGAAGCGAACCTTGCAGTCAAAGAGCAGATTCTCAAAGATGCTGAACAGCATCTCCCATTCAAGAGTCTTGAATCAGCTCGCGCCATTATGAAAGACGTCCGCACACGCTGGGATGACGCAGGACGTGTTCCGCGCAAAGACATCAGCCGCATGGAAGCAGCCATGAGTAAGCTCGAACGGGCGCTGACCGAGCTGGAAGAAGAACACTGGCGCAAGACGGATCCAGAAACTAAGGCGCGTACCGATTCTGCCTTGTCACAGTTGGAAGATACGATTGCTCAGTTAGAAGCTGATCTTGCTGCAGCCGAACAGGCTGGAGATCAGAAGAAAGTCGCTTCTGTCCAAGAGGCGCTCAAGGCTCGCCGCCAATGGTTAGAAGTAGTTCAGGCTGCTGGTGAATAGTACCAACTAGCTAGACAGTCGAAGTTATCCACAGCTCCGGTCGACACGCCGTCGGCCGGAGCTATTTTTTGTCATCATGGGCGCATGACTCTTTCACACAATGATGCACCCTTTTCGATGACGAACGAATACCACCTCTATGTACCCAACAACCCGTATAACGCATCAGAGCTGTCTGCAATGGCCTATCACGGTATGCTCCGCCCACAGTTTGGACCATTTTATGTAGATATTGATCTGCCGGATACGGCATCACAGCGAGCTAAAAGTGTACGGAT
>NZ_DYXC01000062.1 GCF_020742345.1 Enteractinococcus helveticum
CGCGTGCGTCGTCATTTGGTAAACTCTGGTTGTAACTGTTCTCGACCCAAAACTTTCGTGCTTTCGGGTGCGAGAACCTTTCTATGTTGTGGGTCGGTGCAACGCCGTCCCCTTGGGAGAAAAGAATTTTATGCCAGCAATCGCAATCGTGGGAGCCCAGTGGGGCGACGAAGGCAAGGGCAAAGCAACGGACCTGCTCGGTGGGCGGGTTGATTATGTGGTCAAGCCCAACGGGGGAAATAACGCCGGGCACACCGTGGTTGTTAACGGCGAAAAGTTTGAGCTCAAACTGCTGCCCGCCGGTATTCTGTCACCACAAGCTATCTCCGTGATTGGTAACGGTGTGGTCATTAACCTCGAAGCCCTCTTCGAAGAAATTGACGGCCTGGAAGCCCGTGGCCACGACACCTCGCACCTGCGAATCTCAGCGAATGCACACCTGGTGGCCCCGTATCACCAGACCCTGGATAAAGTCACCGAGCGTTTCTTAGGGAAACGCGCCATCGGTACCACCGGTCGTGGCATCGGCCCGACCTACCAGGACAAGGTCGCACGCTTGGGAGTCCGCGTCCAAGACCTCTACGATGAGTCGATTCTGCGCCAAAAAATTGAAGGCGCCCTGCGCCAGAAGAACGAGCTGCTGGTCAAGCTCTACAACCGCCGCGCCTTCACCGTCGATGAGATCGTCGAATACTTTATGAGCTACGCCGACCGTCTGCGCCCCATGGTTGTTGACTCGGTGCACATGCTCAACGAGGCCCTGGACAACGACAAAGTGGTGCTCATGGAAGGCGGCCAGGCCACGTTCCTGGACGTGGACCACGGCACCTACCCATTCGTGACCTCCTCGAACCCCACAGCAGGCGGCGCCTCAGTGGGTGCCGGCATCGGCCCAACCCGTTTTACTCGCACCATCGGGATTATCAAGGCCTACACCACCCGCGTGGGTGCCGGCCCGTTCCCAACCGAACTCTTTGATGAAATGGGCGAACAACTACGCACCACCGGTGGCGAATTCGGTGTCAACACCGGCCGGCCACGCCGCACCGGCTGGTATGACGCCGTGATGGCCCGCCACGCTGCGATGATCAACGGGTTCACCGACTACTTCGTCACCAAACTTGACGTGCTGACCGGCATCAAAGACATCCCGGTTTGTGTTGCCTACGACGTCGATGGTGTCCGCCACGACTCGATGCCGATGACGCAAACCGAGTTCCACCACGCCAAGCCGATTTATGAATACTTCCCCGGTTGGGAAGAAGACATTTCTGATTGCCGAACCCTCGAGGATCTGCCAGAAAACGCTCGTCAGTACATTGCTAAGCTCGAAGAGCTGGCCGGTGTACGCATTTCCGGTGTGGGCGTTGGCCCGGGCCGCGATGAAGTTATCCAAGTTCGCGATCTGATTTACGAAGACTAACGCTTATGCAATATGTATCCACCCGCGGCGGCATGGCGCCGTCCAACTTCTCCGATGTCCTCCTTGAAGGACTCGCACCCGACGGCGGTCTGGTCGTTCCGGTTGACATCCCAACCGTTGACGCCGAAACCATCGAATCCTGGCGCGAACTGACCTACCCGCAACTGGCCACCGAAGTGATCGGCCTGTACTGGACTGACATTCCGCGTGCAGACCTGGCGCAACTGTGCCAGGCGGCCTACGGGGACCAATTCAATGCCGACGACGTCGTCCCGCTGACCCCAATCGATCAGATGACAGCCCTGGTTGACCTCTCGCAGGGACCAACCTTGGCCTTCAAAGATATGGCCATGCAGTTCCTTGGTGAAGCCCTGCCCTATGTGCTCAAACAGCGCGACCAAACCCTGAACATCCTGGGCGCCACCTCCGGTGACACCGGCTCTGCCGCCGAGTACGCGTTCCGGTCCAAACCAAATATTGGTGTGTTCATGCTGTCGCCCAAAGGCCGCATGTCCCAGTTCCAGCGCGCACAAATGTACACGCTGACCGATGACAACATTCACAATATTGTCATCGACGGGGTCTTCGACGACGCACAGAACCTGGTCAAAGAACTCAACGGCGACCTGGACTTCAAAGCCAAACACTCGTTGGGCACCGTCAACTCGATCAACTTAGGCCGGCTGATAGCCCAGTCCGTCTACTACTTCTGGGCCTGGCTGCGTGTGACCACCGGTATTCCAGCCGACCAGCGCGAAGGCTTCGGCGTGTCCTTTGCTGTGCCATCCGGCAACTTTGGCAACGTCTTCTCCGGTCAACTGGCTCGTCAAATGGGACTACCCATCGATACCCTGGTGCTAGCCACCAACGAGAATAATGTGCTGGATGAATTCTTCCGGTCCGGGAAATATGAGCCACGCTCGGCGGCCAACACGCTGGCGACCTCATCGCCGTCGATGGATATTTCCAAGGCCTCCAACCTGGAACGCTTCATCTATCTGGTACTCGGCCAAGATGCGGATGCACTGGCTCAGGCATGGGAGCAACTGGATTCAAGCGGCACCTTGGATCTGTCCGAGCATCAACCACGCTTCCAACAGGAATTCGGTATGGTTTCGGGAACCTCAACCCACCAGGACCGGGTTGCCACGATTCGTGCAACCTACGAGAAATCCAAGGTGGTCATCGACCCCCACACCGCCGACGGCGTCACTGTGGCACGTGGCTACCAGAAACCCAACCAACCGATGCTGGTATTAGAAACAGCCAAGCCCGAGAAATTCACCGACATCGTCAACGAGGCCCTGGGCTTTGAACCAGAACTGTTGCCTGAATACGCCAAACTCCTGGAACTCGAGCAGCACACCGTTCAACTGGGAACCGAGGCTCAGGCACTTCGCGAATACATCGCGCTGCACCACGTCTAAGTTGAAGTTCACAGGATTTCAGCAGGGAATTATCACAGGTTCTCAAGGCTGATATGTTTATCTTGAACTACCTCAAGGTGTGAGTGAATAATGAACGCCCCGTTCGGAAACACAAGGTTCTGGCCGGGGCGTTCCGCTTGTGCCGACCCACCAGAATTCAGAGCGAATTTACAGGAATTCTCAAGTAATTCCCAGGGTAAGTCACTATAGTAGTAACTACCTCTTCAAGGTGTGAGTGATGAGTGTCAGGGCCCCCGGTTTTTCCGGGGGTCCTGGTTTTTAACAAATACCTGCATACCGACTTGGGTCGTCCTACTGACAAGGCCACGATACCGTTGCTATAGTAGACCCCGATGTTCAGAAACACTCTCACCCAGAAATCCCCCAGCAATTTGACCAAGCGTGTCACCCCGGTTGCAGTACTTGCCGCATCGATCGCACTCGTCGGGTGCGGTGGCAGTGCTGAAGCCGACATTACATCCGAAGGTCGGTTAGCCTATGCCTGCACACTCACGGATCATGTGCTCGAAGAACATGGCGATCCAGACTCCCTGGGAGCTTTCATGGGGCACGAAGCCGACCCGGGAGCACGTGAAACCGCCACGGTCGGGATGCTCGCCAACGGCTCCGATAACGAGACCTTTGCAGCCATTGGTTCTACCCTCGTCGAGAGCGTTCAGCTCTTCAATCCAGAAGAACTCACCTCAGGTCTTTACGATATCCAGGCAGCGTGTGAGGACTCGGGCATCAGTAAGACAGCAGACGTCTCTCATCAAGGACAACTAGATTACGCCTGTACGCTGACACACCACTTTAGACAAGAACATGGTTTGGCTGCTGAATGGATTGATGAACGAGCCCAGGCAGGATGGTCTGGATTCGTGGAATTGGCCAGTGCCGCAGCACTCGTGGGAGCTGCCAACGGTCAGATTCTGGCTGAATATCCAGAGCTTTCTGAAGCCGGCATCGATTTATTGAACGCATTGCAGCGACGCGACCTCGAAGTCATCGACAATAGCGTTGAAGCATTCGACTCGGCCTGCGCTGAGTTGTAACGCACGTCTTGGCTGAAAATATCGCCGCCCGAAACGCTACGGCTTAGCTGAGGCTTCCCAGACGGTACGCCATTTTTCAGCCAGGCTGGCGATGGTTTCATGGGCATTGAGTCCACTGGGATTCGGCATCGCCCACAAGGTGACCGAAGCCGGCCAGCCGTCAACTGTTGTGGGATCCTGGAGACCAAGCTGAGCCTTGGGTAGACAAAAGGCTCTCCGATATGCGGTGATCCCCAGGACCGCAACGATCTTGGGTCGTAGCATGGTCACCCGTTCCACGATTCGGCGTCCGCCCTCATGGAATTCGTCCACGGTCAGTTCATCCGCACGAGCGGTAGGACGCGACACAAAATTCGTAATCCCCACGCCCAATTCGGCTAACATTCGCTCATCGACTGGGGCTAACCCTTCTGCCGCATTGACCGTGTGCGGCGTAATCCCGGCCGCAGACAGGGAAGACCAAAACCGGTTACCGGGGCGAGCAAAGGGCGCATTCACCGCCGCCGTCCAAGGACTCGGGTTGATGCCCACAATCAACACGCGAAGCAGTCCGGCCGACGCTTGATCAGTAGGGTAGGGGAGCACATCTTCGCGCCCACGGCCGGAATGCAAGGCGGCTGCAAGGTCGGCTTTCGTCGGACGACGGTCGCCTAGCGGTGATGGACTACGCCACGGTGTCCAACCAGATGGCAGGGATATTGTCACGGAATCTCATTCTTTACAGTGACACAGAAATTCCACGCGGCAACGCCGGGACTTCTGTTCGGCGGTAATGCTCTGAGGCTACCCGTTGCTAGCGTTTCAGATCCAGTGGATCGCCGCCTGGTTGCTGCTCGCCGTCCCAGGCGCCTGCCCGGACATCTTGTTCAATTCGGGCGCCGACGTCCTCATCAATGTTCTTCCAATACTGAATCGCATTGGACAAAACGGGTTCAACAACGGTCGCTAAGCTACCCACTACGGTCTCAACCAACTCATCGCGCTGGGCATCGTCCATGACCTCGCGCACCAGAGTGTGGGCTTGCCCGAAGTCATCGTCGTCGTCACGCAACGTATAAGCCTGCCGGACGAGTTCGCCATCGGACACCCAGGAGTTTTCGATGGTACCTTCTTCATCTGACCAGGAATCACCAAACGAGTTGGGAACGTAGGTGCTGCGGGCGCCAGTGTGCTCATAACGCATGTTACCGTCGAAGTTATAGCTATGAACGTCCACAATTGGACGGTTGACCGGCAGTTGTTGGAAGTTTGTGCCGATACGATAACGCTGGGCATCCGCATAGGAAAAGTTTCGTGCCAACAGCATCTTATCCGGAGACATCCCAACCCCAGGAACCATATTGCCTGGCGAGAAGGCCGCCTGCTCAATTTGAGCAAAGAAGTTCTCGGGGTTGCGATGCAGTTCCATGGTGCCGACTTTGATCCGCGGATAATCCTTCTTGGACCAGATCTTAGTGAGGTCAAACGGGTTGAACCGGTAGGTCTTGGCATCGTCGAACGGCATGATCTGAACCCACAGATCCCAGGAGGGATAATCGCCGCGTTCAATGGATTCGAAGAGATCCCGGCGATGATAATCGGCGTCCACACCGGCCATACGTTCGGCTTCGTCATTGGTGAAGAACTCCATGCCCTGATTGGTAAGGAAATGATATTTTACCCAAAACTTCTCGCCTTGAGCATTGACCCACATGTAGGTGTGAGAGCCGTAGCCGTTCATATTCCGCCAGGTCCTCGGGAGTCCGCGTTGACCCATCAGATACGCGACCTGGTGTGCTGACTCGGGGTTCTGCGTCCAGAAATCCCACTGCATGGTGTTATCCCGCAACCCAGAGTCGGGAAGCCGTTTCTGCGAGCGAATGAAGTGCTGGAATTTCATTGGGTCACGCACAAAGAAAATCGGAGTATGGTTGCCAACCAGGTCGAAGTTGCCTTCAGAAGTGTAGAACTTCAATGCAAAACCGCGAAGATCACGCCAGGTATCAGGTGAAGCAAGTTCACCGGCAACAGTAGAAAAACGCGCTAACATTTCCGTTTCAGTACCGGGCTGAAAGACAGCCGCCGAGGTGTAGTTTGAGACGTCTTCGGTAATGGTGAGCTTCCCGAAGGCACCGGCACCTTTAGCGTGCGGACGACGCTCGGGGACGTTCATGCGGTTGAAATGCTGCATGGTCTCAATCAGGTGGTGGTCATGCAGAACGATGGGACCGTCTTGGCCAACGGTCAGGGAGTTGCGGTCGCTCACAGCTGGGATCCCGGCCTGCGTGGTGGATCCGGTGCTGCGCGGAGTTTTACGGTTAGTCATTGTCGGGCCTTTCTCATCAGTTTGGTTCTGCGGTGCAGATTGCGATGAGGCAAAAGTGCAGCATTAGACGCGTGCCTGCTGAGTCGTTGCGCACTCGTGGCATACGGCCGTGAAGATCACTTCGGCTACCTCAATGGTCATATCAATGTGAGCCTCGGGACGTAAACACGGTGCTTCACCGGTCACACAGGCAACATCTTCGATTCGCCCGCAGTACCGACAGACTGCGTGATGGTGGTTGTCATGATCCTCGATTTCATATCGAGCAGGGGAGCCGGGAAATTCGAGTTTGCGTACTATGCCTGCAGCCACCAGGGAGTTCATGACGAAGTACACCGATTGAATCGTAATTCTGGGAAGGTGCGGACGGACTTCATCAAGAATGTCTTCGATGGTGCCGTGCGGTTTCTGAATTACGGCATCGATTACCGCAAGTCGCTGACGCGTGACGCGCAGTCCGGCGGCACGGAGCGCTTGACTCCAATCGGTGGGTCGATCTCCGGCAAACGGAGAGTCGGGATCTCCAGCTGCTGCCTTCATATCGCCATTATTGCAATGGTGAATGGGCCGTAACAAGGGGCATGCCCCTCACACTGCCTGAGAAGATACTGTACGAATCGCCCGACGTCGTGTCGACTTAGCTGAACGTCAAACGGATGACGACGCCGCGGTCAACAGACCAAGAATACGATTCGGTGAACAACTTATTGCGTCTGGTCTGTCCGAGCCAGCGGATGACCGGGCGGGACATTCGTGATCTGATATACGGCGTCGATAATATCTTCGGGACTGCCCTGTAAGTTTTTGATGGTGATGGCATGCACCGGGACGTCGAAGATTCTCGTGTTGAATTTGAACGCCGTACGCATGGTGCGTGAGGACTCAATAATTCGCTGATACGCCTCAACATCACGCAGCTGCAAGACTAAAAAGAGTTGGCGCTGATACTCGGCGATGTTGTATTGCTCAATCATCGACCAGGGCATCGTTGGTGATGGTCCCACGATTTGGGTCTGGTCGGTTACTCCGACGGCGCTGAGAGCCAGAGCCGTGGTGTCCTTGCGCCCTAAAAAATTTTTGATTGATCCAACGGCGATTGCCCCAAAGAACACCACTCCAATGATCGCAACGATGCACATGATCAAGATGCGACCACTAAATATTGAATCATTGAGCAGACGGGAGGCACCCAGCCAGAGTAACAGGGCTGAAACGATGACGAATGCGCCTGACCCGAATAACACGAACATTCGGCGGCCCTTTCGCCACGGAATGCGGATGACAGGTTCGGCAGCAACAGCATCGTAAGACACACCTGCAAACATTACCGCGCCCCGGGGTTGAACGCACAAACGATTAAGGCTGTTACTCTGCGCAAGTGTCGAACCTCTGCGACAATTCATAATGCCCGAAGGACATCTAGCATATGAATTTGCCCGAGGCGGCGGTTTTCCACAGGGTTGTGTTGTCAGTGGTGGTGTTCGATGGTTGGTGGTGTGTTGCTTATCGATTCTTCTATGTCTGTCTAGCGGGTTGGTTCTTGGTGGCTTGGGTGTTGAGGGTTCTGAAGATTCTGCGGGCGATGTAGCGCTTGAGGCAGCGTCGAATTTCACGATCGGTTTTGCCTTCGGTGCGTCGTTTGGCTACGTAGTCACGGGTTTCCGGGTCGGTGGTCATTTTTGTTATGGCGACCATGTGCAATGCACTGTTTAGGGAGCGAACACCGCCGCGATTAAGTCGGTGTCGGGTGGTGTTGCCGGATGAGGCTGGAATGGGGTTGACCCCGGCGATGGAGGCGAATTCTGCTTCGGTGCGGATTCTGCCGTGATGTGACCACACGGTGAGGCATTTGGCCGCGGTGATGACTCCGATACCGGGTTCTTCAACGAGCGGTGCGGCCTCACTGAGCTGAATCAGTTCAGCCAATTGGTGGTGATTGTCTGCGAGTTGGGTCTCTAGGGCTAGGACGTGTTTAGCCAGTCTGATAGCCTCGGCTCGCGCGATGGATCGTGACAGCTCTTCATTGCGTCGGCGCCATGAGCCGATCTGTGCGATCTGCGCTCGGTTGAGTGTTGCTCGAGCATCGATGCCCAGCTCATTGCTGCGCACCAAGGCCGTCAGAGCGTTAATGGCCCGGTTCTGATCATGAGCCATGGCACTGCGGGCAGTCACGAGAATCCGAACAGCTTGCCGGATGCCCTCGTTGAGTCGTGGCCTGCGCAGTTTATCCACCGGTAGTGACAGGGTGGTTGTTGCGATGCGGTGAGAATCTAGGGAGTCAGATTTGCCGATTCCATAGCGACTCTTGGCGTCCATGTGTGGCGCTTCAGCCACGGGATAGCCATCAGAGATCACTGCAGCAGTCAGGGCAGCACCATAGGAGGCGGCACCTTCAATGACCCACAACACATCAGCATCGGCGTCCGTGCGCCGGGCCACCCAGGCGATGGCCCGGGCGATGCCAGCCGACGTGTTGGGAAACTCTGCGGCATCAACCAGTGCTCCGGTAGCCGCCAGAATCGTATACACATGTTTTCGGGCGTGGGTGTCAACACCCACGACATACGGATGAGTTTGGGCGACAATAGACATAGCGGTCGGGGTGCCTTTCCACGGTAATGGACACGGTATGGCGGCCGTGATGGCCGGTACCAGTCCGGGTGGGAAAACACTTCGGAACAGCACTGTAATGAGTCACGCTATAGCCCAGCGGACATTCTTCTTATCAAGTCACCGACGTGGGCCGGACGGTACCGGCCAACCAATTCCAATCGATCGGACAACTCGATAACAAGACACACCGCATGACGCGGCGGTCAGTGTCCCTACAGAGCCACGACCAGTCGAAATCGGACGACCAGTACCTATCCTGCCTGTGAGACTTAGACGTAGCTGGTCTGGGACTAGCTGGCAGTATGGGTGTCAGCCGTTCCTACCACCGGATGTGACTCATATCCTGCTTGACCTCCAGAGTGTCTTTTGGCTGAATTGTCCGTTCGGATTGGTAGGGCAGCTGGCATCTGTCCGGCCCACGTCGGATGACTTGATGAGAAGACTGTCCACCACAAAGACTGCGTGTGACCCATCACAGGGATGTTCCGATGTGATGATGTGCCCGGACTGGTACCGGCCGCGCAACGGCCGAATTGACCAGATCCTTCACATTGAAAGGTGCAATCACCGTTTGTCCATTGTCGCAAAAACCCATCCTTATCTCGTGGGTGTTGACACCCACGCCCGCAAACACGTCTACACGATCTTGGTTGCCAACACTGGCGAGAAGATCGATGCCCGCGATTTTCCCACTACTACCGCAGGAATCACCCGGGCCATTGCCTGGGTGGCCCGGCGCACGGAAGCCAATGCCGACACGCTGTGGGTCATCGAAGGTGCCGCCACTTACGGTGCCATCCTGACCGGCACGGTAGCCTCGCATGGCTACCCAGTCGCGGAAGCACCCCGGATAGAGGCTAAACAGCATTACGGGATTGGCAAATCCGATGCGTTAGATGCTCACCGCATCGCCGCAGCGGCCCTGCCGTTACCCGTGAACAAATTACGGCGGCCACGGCTCAACGACGGAGTTCGCCAAGCCATCCGTATCCTGGTCACCGCCCGGCAATCGATGACCAAAGACCGCACCCGGACAGTCAACGCCCTAACCGCGTTGTTACGCAGCAACGACTTGGGCTGTGATGCTCGCAAAGCGTTGAGCAAAACCCAGATCGTTGAAGTCTCAAAATGGCGATCCCGCAACGAAGAACTCTCCTTATCGATCGCCCGTGGTGAAGCAATCCGGTTAGCCAAACACGTGCTGGAACTTGATACGCAACTGGCTGATAATGAACGTCAACTGACCGAACTGGTCCACATCAGCGAAGCTGCGCCGTTGTTGGAAGAAACCGGCTTTCAAGCGATCAGTGCCGCTAAATGCTTAGCCGCGTGGTCACATCATGGTCGCATTACTACAGACGCAGAATTCGCTTCATTAGCCGGGGTGAACCCTATTCCTGCATCATCGGGAAATACTATCCGACACCGACTCAATCGCGGCGGAGACAGAACGCTCAACAGCGCCCTGCACATGGTAGCAGTGACCAAAATGACCCACGATCCAGAAACTCGAGCCTATGTTGAAAAGCGACGTCAAGAACACAAAACAGATCGAGAAATCCGACGGTGTTTGAAACGGTACATTGCACGCCGGATCTTTCGAACACTCAATGCTTCAGCCACCGCGATGCAACCGGCTTGACAGACATAGAAGATTCAGCCAGTCCCAGACCAGCCACTTCCAAGTCTCACAGTGTGCTGGCTACTTTTCAACCGAACAAATCACCGCAGCACTCTATGCGGTGGTCAACGATCTGCGAGCGCGCTGGCGGGGCTAGGATCAGCGCGTATATTCCGGTAATCCCTCGTCTAAGACGGGGGATTATTTGTTTCTTCCACAGTTTCATCACCAGCAGAGCTAACCGACTAGTTCTTCCGCTCGGTTCTATACACCCGCCGCAGTCTAACCGACCCCAAAAATTCCCCATAATGTAATCGACCGACGCGCGAAAGGGTCGAGGAGTCAAGATCAGAGCCATTGCGCGAGTGACGGCAGCAGCCTCAGTTGCGTCACTGGTCTCGGGCGGTCCTTGTAGATATGAATCCGGTCTATCCCCGCAGCTCCGGCTCATCGTAGTGCGGAGAGCAGCTCTCCATCTACCACTCTTGGCGCGTAATCCAAAGGTGCCATACTTACCCCCGTTCTGCCTGGTCAATTGGTCCAGTCGTCAATTTAGAGACAGTTTAGTCGTCAGTTTAGAGGCTTTTGAGTCGTCAGTTTGTAGACGAAGCACGTTCGAAAATAGTCAAGCGTCCGGCGTGCGAACGGGCGTCCAAAACGCTAATGCACTCAACTGGACATATATCAGGTCGAGGCAATCGTAGACGATGACGTGTTGGGTGTGAATCGCCAACGACGTCGCACCTTCACTTGGCTACTCGTCTTGATCGCCGTCGCGCTGGCCAGCCTGATTCTTGGTGTGGCTATCGGCGCCGTCTATGTCCTACCCGATCAGATCGTTGGGATTCTCGGGCATCGCATCCTCGGGCTACCCGCCGGTTCTTGGACAGCAGCAACCGAAGCCATCGTCTGGGATGTCCGACTCCCCCGCGTCATCCTGGGCCTCAGCGTTGGAACCCGAACACAGGTCCGACACCGGCGCTGGCGACTCACCGACCGACGCATCCACGAACTACTCCACCACGTAGCCGCCCCACACTCGGACCTGCATCCTGACCACCCCTAACCGTTTTGGTCTCTATCATGGGAAGCACACTCTGGTGAGCAGAACCAAGCATTTCGGGAGTCAATTTTTGAAGGTGGAGGAACAGCATGCTGCATGCAGTGCGACATGGCATCGTGATCGGATGTGCCATCTTGCTCATCGCCGGGGTGATTTGGATCGATGTCACCACCACGATCTGGCAGGAACTGGTCATTCTATCTGGCCTGGCCGCCGGCGTCGTGACCTTCCTGTTGACCACGTTATTTCTCGATCGATTCGTTCAACGCGCCGCCCAGCGACGTTGGGCCCCGGTGACCCGCCTGGCGCTCACCGAAATCTTGCATCAATTCGCCGACGAACAACACAGCGAACCCAGCCTAGGGCGCATCGAACCCCGCCAGTTATCCGCCCTGGATCCACATGCCACTGCATCACAGCTTTTAGGTGACACGCAAGCACTTCGCCAGACCGTTGTCGAAGAGGGCAGCCATATCGCCACGATGCTTGGCACCTGGTGGGATTTCCTGTCGGCGCTGACCGATAACGAGCAACTGATCCGCCACATCGCTGATGTCACCGTCCTCCTCGAGCAAGTGCGCGATCTCTCGCTGGACGTGGATAGGACGCTGCAGAAAACTTCCCAAGACGGCGCCTTCTCCGAAGAGTCACAGCACGCGCTGGCGCAACTCAACACGCACATCATCACCTGTAATCAGTCCATAGTGCACATCGTTGCTGAGCTATCCCAACGGCTCTCAACCGATCCCACCGTTTTGAGCCAAGACGCCCAACAGACCATTTCCCGATTGCGCTTACGCCAGGGCACACCGCATCACCGCCGTGCCAAAAACTCCTAGATCCTTCATGGGCTATCGTGCCGGATCTACCACTCCAGCTCTTGTCCAACGTCACCACTCCGGTCAATCCGCAGCTGGTTGCATCATCCGCAGGAAATCAGCGTCGGATAAGCTCACCCTTCAACGTTGACGCATACGTTCTAACGGACGCGATAAACTCCTGGGTAGTCGCGCTAAATAACAGCCGGTTGTCATACGCAGTTATGACAAGTTTGTCTTTGTGATGTTGTGGGCCACCGTGAGCCCAGCACGGATGGCACCTTCGATATGCCCAGCAAAAGCATCGGCGGTTTCGGTAGACGCCCAGTGAATGCGCTGGGCTGTGGGGTGCGAAAAAATCCGGTTTCCCATGCCGGTTCCACCCTGAACACTCCGTGGCGGAGTCGTATAACGTTCGGTGGCCCAATTCGTCACT
>NZ_DYXC01000063.1 GCF_020742345.1 Enteractinococcus helveticum
GTTTGACCAGACACCCACGGATGAGAAATTCTGGTTGATTTTTCTCATTCGTGGACGTGCGTCTGAGTATGGTTGTCAGATCTGGACCTTTGTCTCTCCTTCTTTAGGCCGCAGGACGATTTCCATGCCCAGAGCATCTGCTAGCTTGTCCAAGGTATCCCGTGTGGGGTTGCCTAAGCCATGTTCGATACGACTGATGTCTGCTTGCTGGAGTGCTGTTTGCTGGGCCAGCTGTGGCTGTGTGAGGTGAGCTAATGTTCGGGCCTCGGCAAGCTGACGACCGAGTGCTTCTTGAGCGGTGGTCTCTGCTGAGTGCTGGTCAAGGTGCAGCATGTTGATACTGTAAACGCATGACCTCTTCATCTTCAGAGCGTCCACCATTAACACCGGAACTTCCTGGACCAGAGCTACTGCGGTGGTACTGGCTCAAAGAAGAGCTGACGCAATTTGCGCGAACTCTCGGAATTCGAACCACCGGCAGCAAGCAGATACTGACTCAGCGGATCGCAGCATATTTGGATGGCCGCATATTTACTGAACCAACGGTGGCTAGGCCCGCACCTTCAACGCAATTATCTGGCACGTTGACAGGCGACATGATGATTCCCGTAGGGCAGCGATGTAGCCAAGTCGTGCGCGGCTGGTTTCTTGAGCAACTGGGGCCTTCGTTTCGCTTTGATAAAGCAATGCGCGGTTTTTTCGCCCGGACGGACGGCACGCAAACACTTGCAGACGCGCTGGACCATTGGTATGCGACTCGTAACATGCAACAGCAGGAGCCAGCTGCGCAGTTCGAATACAACAGGTTCGCACAATCCTGGTACAAGCTGCACCCCAATGGCTCCAGACAGGAGCTACTAGCTGCCTGGCGAGCATATCGAAACCAGCCAATTGATAAACGGGGTAGAGCCTAGCCTGTCATATCCCCATGTGGTCTCGGCAACGATCATCGCATGAGCGCCTGGAGATGCTCAGCTGCAAGCCCAAGATCTGACATCAGATGAGAAATTCCCGCATACTAGAATTCGAAAAGGAACTTGCACCTAATCTGTTAAGGGAGAGCTCATGGGCAATGGCGTCTGGTACAACCCTATGTCCTGGGATGGTCCCTGGATTTGGGTGTGGTTCGGGCTGTACTTTATTATCTTTTGTCGCGCCGGCGGGACCTACCTGATTGGTCGAGCCGTGCGCAGCGGCGTCAACAGAATTGGTGCGATTCAGAAGGTGATGGCCTCAAGCGCGTATCAGCGGGCCGAAGCGGCCATTGACCGGTGGGGTCCGCCCGCCGTTGCCGTGTCTTTTCTCACGATTGGATTCCAGACGGCGATCAACCTGGCTGCCGGTGCCATACGCATGCGCTGGTACCGATATTTGCCGGCACTGCTGATCGGTGGGGCGCTGTGGGCGACGATTTATACGACGATCGGTTCAGTGTCATACAAGGCGATCGCGGCGGCTTATGAGAGCTGGCCGATTGCCACAATCAGCGTTACCGTGGTACTGGCGTTGGCGCTGATCGGGTGGATTATATGGCGTCTGACTGCCGTGCAGGTGAACGCTGAGGAAAAAATTGACTCGACACGCGGCTGAATCTTCCGTAACCGGTGTGATGTAGCTAACGTTGCGGTTATGAATGATGCTGAAATATCACTTGCCGCTGAGCTCAAGCCCATTGCTGACATTGCAGCGACCGTCAATATCTCTGAGGACGCGCTGATCCCCTACGGTCACTACATGGCCAAAGTTGACACTCAGAAGATTCAACGTTCCGGAAAGCGCGGAAAACTCATTTTGGTGACCGGGACCTCCCCCACGCCTGCCGGGGAGGGAAAGTCCACGGTTTCGGTGGGGCTTTCGGATGCTTTGAATCTGGTGGGTTCCAAGACGATGGTGGCGTTGCGCGAGCCATCGCTGGGTCCGGTGTTTGGTATGAAAGGTGGGGCCACCGGTGGCGGCTACGCCCAAGTGGTGCCCATGGAAAACATTAACCTGCACTTCACCGGTGACTTCCATGCCATTACTTCGGCACACAATCTGTTGTGCAACCTGGTGGATAACCACATCAATCACGGTAACGAACTGGGTATTGATCCACGCACCGTGCGTATCAAGCGCGTGCTGGACATGAATGACCGCAACTTGCGCAACGTCGTCATTGGTTTAGGGGGTCGTGCTTCGGGTAGTCCACGTGAAGATGGCTTTGAAATTACTGTGGCGTCAGAAACGATGGCCGTGTTCTGCTTGGCGCGCGATCTTGATGATCTCAAGGAGCGCTTATCGCGCATTATTGTGGCCGAGACCTATGACGGCCAACCCGTTACGGCTGCACAGCTTGGGCCGAATGGTGCTCAGGGTGGCATGGCAATTTTGCTGCGCGATGCGATGCGGCCAAACCTGGTCCAATCCATTGGCGGAACCCCGGCGTTGATTCACGGTGGCCCATTTGCCAATATCGCCCACGGTGCCAATTCCGTGATTGCGACCAATACCGCCCTGGAGCTGGCTGACACCGTGGTGACTGAAGCCGGATTCGGTGCGGATCTGGGGGGCGAAAAATTCGTGAACATCACCGGACCTGCCGGTGGTTTTGCTGCTGCCGCCGTAACCGTGGTCTCCACGGTGCGGTCGTTGAAATACAACGGTGGCCTCTCTGTGGCTGAGGTCAACAAGCCGGGCGATGAGCGCCCCGGGCATATTGAAGCCATGGAGAAGGGTTCTGCAAATCTGGCCCGCCACCTGCACAACGTGAAATCCTGGGGCGCGCCCGTGGTGGTGGCCATTAACCAATTCCCACAGGATACCGAAGAAGAGCTCCAGTGGATCAAGGACTTCTGCGCCAAACACGACGTGCATGCTGAAGTCGTGAGCGTGTGGGCCAATGGTGGCCAGGGTGCCAAAGCCCTGGCGGAACACCTGGTCGAGGTACTCAACGACTCCCACGACACCGTCCAGCCAATGTTCACCCCGGAGACCGGCATTCGCGAACGCATTGACCACATCGTCAAACATGTTTACGGTGGCGACGGCGTGGATTTCTCAGCGACTGCCGAACGCCAGTTGCAGCAACTGGAGGAGGCCGGCGAGGACAAGGTCCCCGTGTGTATGGCCAAAACTCAGTATTCATTTAGTGATGACCCTAAGGCCCTGGGCGCACCGGGTGACTTCCGGGTCACCGTGCGTGAACTCAACGTCCGCGCCGGTGCTGGCTTCGTGGTGGCCCTGACCGGTGCCATGATGACCATGCCCGGCCTGCCAGCCGATCCAGCCTCCGACAACATGGACGTTGATGAACACGGCAACATCGTGGGCCTGTTCTAACCACATCGCATAACGCACAAGGTGGGTGTCGACCGCATGGTCGATGCCCACCTGGCATACCGGGGTGCTGACGACGTCATGCAACGGCAGCTAGTCTGGTGTGATCGACGAGTTCTAGAAATCGTGAGTAGGCGATAGCTGCGTGCCCAATACGTCATTACCCCACCCCTGCCCACGTGCTGCACGCCCTGGGCTGTCGAATGGTTCTCAGCGGTGCCACACCGTGATGTTTCGGTATTTCGATCCCGTTGCGGATAAGGTGCACCTGTCGATGAACCGAGTTACCGATAAGGACAACACCGCCAAAGGGTGGATGACAAGAGCTGATGACACCGGTTGGTGGGAGGTTGCGCTGAAGCTGGACACGCGGCTGCGCGCCTCCTATGGGTTTGTCTCACTTGCCGCTGATGAGGAACTCCCGGTAGGGCCACCACCTGAAACCGGTTTTGTCACCACGTTAGATCCAGCCAGTCCACACCCGCCGCTTCGTTCAGATGGGCGCGGTGGTGGGCTGAGTGTTTACGTGGGTCCGGACGCTCCCCCTCAACCATTCTGGTCACAGTCAATAACTGCTGGCCAAGGGGCGGTGACATCCTTCCACCGAGCGCTTGATGATAGCCCCCATGAGGCATCACGGGAGGCAGTGTCCCGCCCTCGTCCCGTGTACGCGTATACTCCGCCTGGATACCACAACACTCCCCTGCCACTGGCCGTTGTTTTCGATGGCGACGACTGGTTCGGAGATCTGAAAATTTACCAGGCGATCGACGCTGCCATTGAGGCCCAAGTGCTGCCACCGATGGTGGTGTTGGGTATCGGCAATATTGACCGGGCTGATCGACGACAAACCTTGGGTGTCAGACCGGAAATTTTCGATGCGCTTGTACACCACACACTGCCTTGGTTCATCCGCTGGCTGGGCGAACGGGATATTATTGTGGCGCCCCGGGGAGAGTGGATCATTCTTGGGCAAAGTCTCGGGGGCGTAGCCGCTATGGCTCTTGGTTGCGCCTACCCTGATGTGTTCGGCTATGCATCGGTCTGTTCTCCGTCGGTCTGGTGGAATCCCTCGCCGAATGCAAGCCCGCGAACGCTGACGCAACACGACTCAGCAGGCACTGCTACCCAATGGGTTCGTCAATATCTGCAACAGCAGCCGGCCTCTCATGTCAGAATTGCCATTTCAGTGGGCAGTGCTGAGGGCCTGTTGCTTGAGCACACGCAGGACGTCGTGGCAGAACTCGTCAGACTCGATACCGGGGTAACACTTCAGACCTATATTGGTGGACACGACATCGCCTGCTGGCGCGAACAACTCTTGAGTGATCTTGCTGAATTTACGGCAAATGATCACCTAGTCGAAACATCACACGAAACGTCCTAGCCTCGAGACTCTTTGACGCGCATGCTGTCCTCGGATCGTGGCCGTCCGGTGTGTTGAGACGGAACATTCCAGCCCGTCATGGTGGATATCCACATTCTGCTCGCCCGACGTATCGGTGAGCTTCTCGCACGAGTACATTCAGAAGAGACGCAAATATGTACCAAAGGGATAGTTTCTATACTGAAATAGGTATATTATGGAGTTCGAATTTAATCCTCTCAAGAGTAATACGAACAAGCTGAAACACGGTATCGAATTTTTCGACGCGCAAATGCTTTGGGAGGATGTGAACCATGTTGAGATACCAGCGCGCACGGAAGGTGAACCTCGATGGTTGGTCATTGGGCAGATAGCAGAGACGCAGATTTATGAAGACTCAAGATTTTGATGACGCGTTCGACGACGGGCAGGACGTCGGCGAACACTTAGACCTTGAAAGCACGAGGCGGCCAGCGCGCGAAACCCGACGCGTGAATGTCGACTTTCCTGGATGGATGGTTGAGGCACTCGATGATGAAGCTCAACGACTGGGCATCACACGCCAATCACTGATTAAAGTCTGGATTGCCGATCGGCTGGAGCAGCGCAAAGGTTCCGCTGCTTAGAGCTTTCACATTTGTTCAGCCTCGCTGAATGAGGCGATGGTTAACCTCTATCGCAGAACTTTCTAAGAGATATAAAAACTTCTAAAAGAAATAAAAAGTGCGACTGAATTAAAACCTTATGCAGGGCGACTTCTAAAAGATATAAAACTTCTAAAAGAATAAAAAGTTTGGAGACCGAGTGAAGAATCCGTTCAAACCCACTGCCGGCGCAACTCCTCCCCTATTGGTGGGCCGGCAGCCTATTTTGGAGGATTTTCAGGAATCTTTAGATGATGGACCTGGAGCACCGAATCTACTCCAATTAATAACTGGTGCTCGAGGTGTCGGCAAAACAGTGATGCTGAACGAACTCGGGTTGGTGGCTCAGGCCAATGGCTGGGTAGTTATCCATGTGACGGCGGGCGCAGGAATGCTGGACAGGATTGCATATAAAGCCCGCCTGGCAAAGTCAAATCTAGGTTCCCCGGCTGCTGGTAAAACTACAACTATATTGAATCTTACAACCCCTCTCGGCGGTGTGTCTCGAGAGTTTGTTCGGGGTGAAGAGTCGTCGTTCTCCTGGGCTGAAGACGTCTCTGAATTACTGGATATTCTTGTCCCGCGTGAGACGGGAGTGTGTATCACGGTCGATGAGATTCACAGTTTGGATGATGAGCAAATGCACGCCCTGGCTGGTGAATCCCAGATGCTTATTCGTCAAGGGTATCCGATCGCAATGATCATGGCTGGCTTGCCCAAGGCTGTGGAAGATCTACTGGCGGGGGACCGGAGTCCTACGACATTTCTTCGCCGTGCAGAGCGACAAGTATTAAAAGATGTACCAGTGAGTGATGTGGCAGAATCCTTCGAAGAAATTATCTCGAACGGCGGGAGATCAATCACAGAAGAACTTGCCTACGAATGCGCTCGCGCCACAAATGGGTATCCATTCATGATTCAACTTGTTGGTTATCACACGTGGCGTCAGGGCAGATCTGGGCCAGTTACTAGGCAGCACGTTGGGGATGGCATTTTGGCAGCGCAGGCACGTCTCGGAGCGCTCGTCCATGAACCAGCCCTGGTCGACTTGTCAGAAGTCGATCGGACATTCTTGGTCAAGATGGCCGAGGACGAAGGATCTTCTCGACTATCTGACATCGCAAAACGACTAGGAAAGACTAGTCAGTACGCAAGCGTTTATCGTGACAGGTTATTAAAGGCTGGAATGATTCGAAGCGCTGGTTTCGGCAAGATGAGTTTTGCAACACCATACCTTCGAGAATACCTGCGTGACCATGCGGCGCATCTTATGGCACAAGAAGAAGATTAGTCCGATTCATAAGACTCATAGAAACTATTAGACAGATTGGGGCAGGGGCCACAGTGTCAAGCACTGGAAACCATCCGGGCTGGCTTTCAAGACTTTTGAAGGGACAGTGAGCCGGCTGGAGCAGCGGAAAGGTTCGGCTGCTTAGAGCTTTCACAGGTGTTCGGTCTCGCTGAAGAACGCATCGAACTGATAGTCCAGCAGTAACAGTGTCAGGATTTCCGCCGTTTGCAGGTCTGCAACCCAGTTGAAGATCACCTAGGCGGCATTGGCCACAGAGTGGAGCGTCCTGTCGCAGCGATAGAACGCCCCACAGTGCGAGTTGGGCCTACCCGTTGGATTTGGCAACTTCCGAATCATTGGACTGAGCCTGCGAGTTGCGTGCGCCGGAGTGATGCGGTGGGATTGCACCGTTGATGCGATAATTTCCAACCGCCTGTGTGCGATAAATCAGCGGCGTATGGCTTGCGATCGTGCGTGCATTAAGCCAGTGCTGGTGCAGCTGTTTGGACGCGATCGTTGCGGAGGCGCCACCGGCTTCAAAAATCTGATTCGTTGCGTTCAGAATGAGATCGGAGACGACGACGCTGGCTTCAGACAACGCAATATTTGCTTTCGTATGCGCATCCAAAAAGACAGGGTCTTCGAGATCGGTGTGCCCTTGGACCTGAATATAGGACTGTTCTGCCACCGCTGCTGCCCCGCGAACAATATGACGGGCAGCAGATACATTTGCTGAGACTTTGCCGATGACTTCGTGAACCAAGGGATCTTCTGCAGGTGTCTCTGCTGTTGCGTGCTTATAGGTGCGACGTCGTACTGCAACATATTCGGTGATATCTTTGAGCGCTGCCTGACCAATGCCAGTCTGAGTGGCAATTAGGGTGAGCCACAAGATCGTATAGGCAAGCACTCCGGTAGGAACATCGAATTCTTGCACCCGGTTTTCAAGCACCGGGACCTCATCGAAGGTTGTTGTGCCCGAAGCAGTCAGCCTTTGACCAAAGCCATTCCAATCATCAATTCGGTTAACACCTGGATGTTGCGCGTCGACGATTGCAAAGACTGGTCCTTCGTCTTCACGACCTTCGCGCGAAGCCGAGACGAGTAGGTAGTCAGCAAAAATTGCACCGGTCGAATAAAATTTGTCACCGGTCAGATGAGCAATGACCGCATCAGACGATGAATCGGCATCAGTCCAATATACGGGACGCTTACCGGTCGAGGGCGGCAGCTCGACGAGTGCATTTCCAAAGATCTTGCCATTGGCGACTTCAGAGAGCCACCATGAGGAAACGGTGCCCTGAGATTCATTTTGATGTAGCTCAGTGTACATAAAGTGCCCATGCAGCGCCTGGGGCAGATTTGAATCCGCTTGCCCAAGGTCGACCAAAAGCTCCGCCAATTGCGGCAAGGATGCACCAATTCCGCCGTGCTCCCGTGCCAGTCGTACTCGCGTGAAGCCGGAAGCACGTAGTTTTTCGAATGCGTCAAACGCCAATTCGTGGTCTTCTTCTCGCTGCTTGGCCCCAGCAGCGATGGCTTCGAAAACCGGGGCGAAATGCTCAAAGAGCTGTTGATCAGTCGGAGAGGTCTTTTCGGTGGCTTCGAGGAGCTGCTGGAACGTAGGTAGCTCAGTGATGGAAGAGATCGTCAAAATTTCTCACTCATTTCATAAGGGCTCGCGGCACTTCCGCATCCGATAACTCACCCGTGACGGGGAGCTTCAGTGAGAGGCACCGTACTTGCCCACGATTTTCGTCGGGCCGAATCATCACCTAGAGCACCCCACTACGGTGAGAGGGTTGCTGTCCGGGTAGCTAGGGCTGCAAACCGGATCTCAAGATTCTGTACAGCACTATAGCTTTAGCGGTGACGCCGTAGCAAATGTGAGCTGGTAAATGAGCGTCTTCGTCGTCATGAATGTTCATCAGCTCCGGTGGAGTCGCTACGACGATGCCACACGCTTGACGTCGTCATCCGCCGTAGGACGAGAATACGAATGTAATACTTAGCGTTGGTCTGCAATGAGCTCATTGTCGGCAGTACCTACATACGACGAAGGAAGAGGTATCAACGACGACTCGTGACATTGTAAAACTTGTTGCAGGCGGCTAAATCTCTAAATGAGAATATCCTCGAGCTTTTCTTAGAGGACACATCTCCTGTAAGGCCTACAGTACGGTGAGCGGTGCGTATGGTTTCGTCAGTTAGGTCAGCTCACCGATGGTCGTGCAGTTAGTTGAGCAAACAGAAGCGTTGAAAACACGCCAGGAAGCCATGTACTTACACTCTAATAAATTCATATTGTTGGACGAATTGGATAGGAACTTTATGTGATCTTTGGGCCTTCATTATTGGCGAGTTCGTGGTGAATTGCCTAGCAGTGTGAAACGGAATTCCAATGGATGCATTCGACAGATAGGCAACAGATTCTCTTGCTGTCGTCGCTAGGTGTTACAGTTACTACAGATAACTTGGAAGGATACCAAAATGGCTGACGCTGTAATCGCACACCTTAGCGCAAATGAGGTATCAAAAGAGGAAGTCCTTCGTGTAAAAGCTTTCCTCGAAGCTAATAAAGATACTGCCTTTTCAGTATTCCTACACCGCATCCTTATGGCGCAGGCTGAGGGTATTGATGTAGATGTTTTAGCGGATGATGTAGAACTTACTCCGAATCAAGCAGCTAAGATTTTAAAAATGAGCCGCCCACACTTGTTGTCCTTTATGGACCGTGGAGACTTGCCTTCTCACCGCGTTGGCACTCATCGTAGGATTAAAATGAGCGACTTAAAAGAATTTATGGATGCTCGAGATGCCGGCGCTGAGCTGCTAGCAAACGCTCTTCATGCTTCCCATCAGCAAGTGAACGCACCGATCGAATTAAGCGAAGAAGAACTGGACGAGCTGAACGATCTCTAATACTGCAATCTATCTAAGAATACTGCGAACGAATTGAGTGAATGGTACTTCTTCGTCGCATTCAGGGCAAATTGGAAGTCCTTTATGCGTGTTTTCGTCTCCGATAGGCACCCACCATTGTCCGCATATTGCCTGAACGGCGATCCCACGAACATATGCTTCAGTCAGACTGACTTTGGCGGTGTAGTGGAGAACGCTGGGTTGCGGCGGGTTGAAGTATTTGACCGGATGTTCATGACTAGAAGATCCCAGAACGTGAACTAGGCGCGCCCTGGTCATAAGGATCTGTACAATCACGTCTTTACGTTGTACAGCTTCGATCATCGAGCTATCCGGCTGCAGAAATGGGATGCAAGTTTGTAGTAGTAATTCAGACATGGCTGCTGAATAAGTCTGCATGGTGAGACGGATTCGAACCATGTCGAGCTCTTCGTGAGCGGTCTGAGGGTTCCACTCAAACTCATCAGCGGAATCAATGTCGATTACCAAGTCCGCGCCGCGGAAATCTTCGTTTTTGGGCAGAGCAACAGGAGAGGCTTTCGTGGTTTTTAGAGCTTGTTCAAGGGCCCGTTGTAGATTCAGTAATAATTCCGCTTGAGTGCACTTTACGTTGTGTTCATACTGCGAGAGTTCATACAGTGTGAGGTCGAGTTTTGAAGGTCCTAAACTATTCGCTTTGCTTAGCCGTTCCACAACAGCGACGCCAGAGTGGTGAAACTCATCGTGGCGATCTACGTGTATGACTCAGGCAGTATTTTTAGAGGTACGGACTACAGCTCCACGCCATGCGGGGCTCACCCTGTCTCTTACTTCGTATATAGGAGCTTTAGCCTTCGCAGTCATTTCCTTGTGAGTATCCGGGAGACCGTTTGAGAAGCGTTTGACTGCGTCTGGCCACAATTGCCGACTGATTGCATGCGAGCTCAGTCGCTTGCATCAGCAGTTGTAACCGAGTTTGCTCTTCACCTGAGGTACGTGCAGCCTCGTACAACTTGGCAGCTTCAGCGGGGAGTTTTTTGCCTTTGTAAAGTTCTTTCAATACGCGAAGCGTGGGTCGTACAGTCACCATGTAACAAGAGTACACAGTTATTACGTATGCCCCGAGGCAACACTGCAAGTCTCTGGATTCCGGTCATCGCTCATCGAGTTGAATCACATTTGTTCGGTCTCACTGAAGAACGTATCGAATTGGTAATCCAGCAACAGTTGGGCCAAGAAACCACCCGTTTGCAGGTCTGGAACCCAGTTGAAGATCACCCAGGCCGCATTATCTACGGATTGGCGCATCGCTCGTTCATACAGCATGACGGTTGCAGGATCTTCATTTGCAGCCTCTTCGACGATCTGCCGGGTCTGGAAAATCTCGGCGGAAATCGTAGCAATAATGCCGCGTTCTTGAATCTTTTCAACCCGGCCGACCAAATCCTCGATGTACATCTGGCGGTGTTCTTCTGAATCCACTTCGGGGTGGGGATCCAGGCACTGCGACGCCCAAGCTACGCCCATCGTTGCTTCGAGTCGTGCCCGAACCAGAGCAGGATCATTCCACGGGGCCGGGGCGGCATCTTCTTGCAGTGCGCGCGTGATCATCGTCAGTTCGTAGAGCATCTGTTGGGCAGCACCCTCAAGCGTCGAGACGTCGTACTGCACCAATTCATCGGGATGGTAGGTAAAACCGTCGTCGGCAACCGGTTCGTGAGCATCCATGGGGCGCATATCCAGTTCGTGGACGACAGCCATCTGCAAGAACTGTTGGGGCAACCGAAAGATCGGGTTGGCGCCTTCATCTAGCGCTTCGGGTCGCACTTCTTGACCTAGCGCGGCTCCCACCGCCGGTAGGATGCGTTCCACAAGTCGTGCATAGTTTCCGCTCATAAAATGTGCCAGCAGCTTGCGGTTTACCACCGTTGGGGCACCATAATTCAACACGATGTGCGTGCCCAGCCGGCAGACGTCGTCGACGTGCTGGCGCGACAGATAGGTCGTGTCAGCGGTGCGTCCACCCATGTTGTAATCGCGCTGGTATTGATACACGGCCCCTGTCAACAGAACTTGTAACCAACCGTAGACGCCGTGGGTGGTAATCAGTTGCTGGTGGGCCTGGACGAGCTGACCGAACTGCGGCTTTGCGGTGAGATTGCCCGACCGGCCCAGCCATTTGGCGAAGTCAGCAGTATTGGTTGGACCGTAGAGTTCAAAACTGCGGTCTGTCATCTTTTGTGCCGACGACGCAAGCGATTTGAGCCCAGAAAGTTGTCGGTGGCGCGCCAGGATGTTGTCGGTGTCAATCTGATATTCGGTCACGGCGCCATCGTACAACAGGCAGCTAGTCGGTCACTTCAACAATGCCTTTGGCGCCGTGCTCGGCGTCGGCCATAATGTGGTTGACCATCGTGTAGTGCCCGGCTTCAGGGAAATCGAGCTCAATGAACCCGCCCTGAGCTGGCATCAGGTCGAGGGCTTGTGCGCCGCCGTCGTCATAGTCTGCTGGATCAAGTGGTCCGCGACCGTTGCGCAGCTGGTAGGTGCCTTCCTTATACACCGTGTCGAATTGACCGCCGATAATGTGGAAGCTTAGCGGTTTATTGGGGCCATTGTTGAGCACCCAGAATCGGACGCGATCGCCTGTGGTGACTTGCAGGGGGTTGTCGATGTACTGGTTGACATAGCCGTTGAACATTACGGCATCTGCTTGCGCGGCCAGGGCTTTGTCGACGTCGATGGCCTCACCGTTGCCGCCGAGATAGAGCTCGGATTGGGTGATGATGTACTCGTGATCCACCGGGTCGAGGTCGGGCGGGTCGATGATGATGGCACCGGCCATACCCGCGCCGATGTGGGCGGTCATGGGTGCTGTGCCGCAGTGATACATCCACACGCCCGCGCGGTCGGCGGTGAACTCATAGACCAATGACTTCCCGGGTGCAATGGTGCGCATTGGCTCATCGGGTGCTAGGTGTGAGGCGTGGAAGTCGATGGAATGTCCCATGGTCCCGTTGTTGACCAGGGTGATGCGGAAGGTATCACCAATGTTGCCGCGGAGGGTTGGTCCGGTGGAGTCACCGTTGAAAGTCCAGCGGATTTGCTCGACCCCAGGTGAAACTTCGATTGTTTCCTCGATAACTTCGAATGTGTACTCATGTATTGTTGTTTCCGGCGCTGGTTCAAGTTTGGGGTCATAGCCTTCAAAGTCTTCGGGCCAGGAGGCCATGAAATCCAGTTCGGCGGCAGCGCCAGTGCCAGGGGTGACGACGCCGGAGTGATCATGCTCGTTGCCGTCGGCTGAGGTGGCGCCGATCGCGTTGACATCAAAGACCATGCCCATTTGCCGGTGTCCGACGATCGAGCACCAGCCCTCGAGGTCCTCGGTAATGACCCCGACCTCAATGGTGGTGGACTCCCCCGGTGCCAGGCGGCCCGAGTCGACGCCGTTGTCCAGCACGAGGTCATGGACTTCGGATGCATCGGTATTGGTGAGATGGATAACCAGTTCATTGCCGACCGGCACGTCGACGGAGGCCGGTGAGAATCGCATATCGGCTGCGGTCACTTCGATTTCGGTGACTTCACCGGTGGGCTCAACCTGCTCCTGGGCAACCGGGCTCTGCGGGGTTGAACCCAGACCTGCGGCGGTGGGATCCAGGCCCACGCCGAGTGAGGCACCCAGCGCGATGACAGCCACTGAGGCGATGACCTGGGGTGCAGAAACCTTTGGGGTGGCCATGGGCTCGGGCTTGGGTAGTTCGCCGTCGTCAGCATGGTCCATGGCACGTTTGGTACGGATCATGACAATAATCGCGCGCAGAATGAACACCAGGGCCAGCGCCAGAGCGACCAGGGCAATGGCAGACAGGATGACGCGCACGATTGATGGGACGGGGAGCAGGCACAGGGCGATGGCGAGGTTGGCGGTGACCACCCGCCAGGTGCCCAGGCGATTGATTTCCGCGATGCCGGCTTTCAACGGGCGCGGACCGCCACCGATGACGACGGGCACCAGGTGGCTCAGGGCACCGAAAAGCATTTGCAGGGCGAAGCCGACCAGGAACATGACGGTGACTACGCCGTAGCTTTGGGCCAGCGTGGCCCAACCGTCGGTGAGGATTTTGACGGCGAGTGTGACCAGGGCGATCGGCAGCCAGAGCAGTGCGGCCGAGGCCGACAGGGTGGGGAAGGAATGCGGGGCTTTCCTGCGGGCGGCCTGGATGATGGGCACATAGACGACGCCGGTGCCGACCAGATAGAGTCCGACGCCCATGACGCCCAGCCAGGTGAGATCCACCAGTGGGCTGGCCACGACGAGGCTCAGGCCGATGGCCAGGATGGGCAGGGCGCGGACGGAGGCGCGTTCGGCGCCGTCAGCCATTTTGGTGCGCAACATGGTGGGCCACAGGGTGACCAGGGTGCCGAGGATGGCCAGGCCCACCCAGCCCAGGAGGTTGACCATGGTGTGGGCGACGAGCAGTTTGCCGTGCCAGTCGCCGGGCAGGCCGCGGGCCAGCAGGACACCCAGGGCCGCGCCCACGGGCAGGAAGGCTGCAGCGACGATGTAGTAGCGCACGCTGATGCGGAAGCGGCCGGGCAGGGCGATGCGCAGGCGGTAGGTGAGCATGGCGGCGTGCCAGAGGATGACCCCGGAGATCAAGGCGGCCCCCAGGATGGTCAGCCACCACAGGGTGGTGGGCACACCGATGAACACGGCCAGCATGCCGAGCTGTAGCAGGATCAGGCGGATGTTTTGGGTGCGGCGAGATTCGACGTCGGGGGTTTTGAGCAACGCGTTGGTAAAGTGCAGGCTCCAAACCATGATCGAGTGGGTGAACCCACCCAGCGCGACCAGGTGGACTAGCAGCCACCGTGAGGAGTCGAAGAATGGGTGAATTAGGGCGACGATGACCGCTGTGGTCAGCCAAATGACCACTGGGATGTCGCGCATAAACCACGCGCCGCGGGTAGTCATAATGTCCTTTCGGCAGGGTCGGGCGTATGAGTCAGCGAGGTTTGCGTTGCGGTGGTGGCAGGTTCGCCGAGCAGGGCTGAGGTGGCTGCGGTGGCCACGAAGACTAACAGGGCTGCCACGGTGATGACCCCACCGATTTGCCACAGCACGGTGAGTTGGAGCAGATCACCGGTGAGCACGCGCAGCATGAGCCCAATGTGGAGTAGTCCCAGTGGTATCCACAGGATGGGGCGGTACGGTAGCGGACGGCGCAGCACGGCCGGCAAGATAATGGGTGCGTGGGCCATGACCATGGACAGTGCAAAGCCCAGCATCACGGCGTGGACGATGGCATCGTAGGCAAAGCCAGAGGTTTGGTGGCCGTAGATCAACCAACACACCGCGGCAACAAGCAGCCAGCCGTAGCCGGCCAGCAGGGCGACCGACGAGTAGCGGCGCAGGCCGGAGCCGTGGATGCCAGCCCGGGCGACATCATGCTGTACAAGCCACAGCACCAAGACAGCCAGGAGGGTTCCGGTGAGGCGCACGGCAAGATCCGGCCAGAAGAAACCGGCGGTGAGGGTTACGGTCAGCGCCGTCGTGGCGGCCACCAGCACTAAGGTGCCGTGGGGCGGCATCTGGAACCGGGCCAGTTCAACGCGTTCTGCGCTGATGGTCAGCACCAGAAAACCAATAAACCAGGGCACCAGGACCCAGACCGGGGCAACTAGCCACGTAAGCGTGGCGATCAGCAGGTGGAGGCCGCCCAGCAAATGCACGAGCACGAGCACATCACGGGACCGGTGCCATAACACCAGGTACACAATGCATAACGCCAGTGCCCCTTCAATACACAACAGTTGGCCCAGCCTCGTCGGCAGCGGGGTTAATAGCACCAGCGCCCCGGCGCCCAGCAGTGCCGGGGCCACATAACCCAGCGGGTGTCGCAGCGCCACGGCGCGTTCCATAGCAATCAGGGTGCCTAAAAACCCGACTACCATCAGGATGCCGTGCAGATCAGCCCAAGCCACGACCGGTGCTGGCAGATTCAACAACAACAGTCCGCCGTTGAGGGCAGCCAACATTGCAAGCCCGGCGGGAAGCAAAAAGAACATTCGCCAGCGGGCCGGAGGGAGTCCCGTACTGGGCCGGCTTGCCACCTGTTGACCTCGAAATACTCACGACGACGCCGCGGTATGGTGCGGCTTTTGCTTTCTACTGTACTCCCACCCCGAGTAGCATGATCCCATGGCCAAATCCAGTAACGTTATGCAACCCACGGATGTTGATCCCTACGAATTTATTGCCCAGGTCGAGAACCCAACGCGACGGGCCGATGCCCAGCGCATGGTTGACATGATGCGGGAGGTGACCGGTGAAGAACCAGTCATGTGGGGGCCGAGCATCATCGGGTTTGGCACCTACCACTATGTGTATGCATCCGGGCGTGAGGGTGATGCTCCGGCCGCCGGGTTTAGCCCGCGCAAGGCCAACCTGGTGGTCTACCTGCTGAATCATTTCGCCGACCAGCACCCCGAGAAACTGGCTGAACTTGGGCCACATAAGACCAGCAAAGCGTGTCTCTATCTCACCAAGCTTGAGAACATCAATGAGGACATTCTGCGGTTTCTCATCAAGGATTCCTACGAGGGAATCAAAGCGCAGTACCCCGACACCTGACCGTGCGGGCATCACAACCACAGCAAAGACCGCCCATCGAGTTGATAGGCGGTCTTGAGAACCCGGAGTAACGAGCAGTCGCGCGTTAGTGTTCTTGGGTTTCTAGGTCGAAGTCCTTGGATTCACGGGTCAGCATGATGGCGCCACCAGAGACGACGGCCAAGCCAATCAGGTACATTATGACCGGGGTGACGGAGGTGCCACCGGTTGAGGCATAGAGCGAAGAAATGATGGCTGGGGTGAACCCTGCACCCAGCAGGGTCGCGAACTGGTATCCCATGGATGCGCCAGTGTAGCGGGCGCCGGTGCCAAATTGTTCGGAAATGAACGCGGCCAACGGCCCGAAGATGATCGCGTGCAGGGCCAGCGCGATGGTGAACGCAGCGAAAATGAGCCACCAGTTATTGGATTCCATCATCTTGAAGAATGCTGGCAGGTAGGCAACAAACATGATCAGGCCGGCCAGCATGACCGGGCGGCGTCCGAGGCGATCAGAGATGTGGGCGAAGAAGATCACGAAGAAGATCGAAATCACCGAGGCCAGTGCAAAGGCATACAGCACGGATGAACGCTCTGCACCGAATTCCGTTGCGTAACCGACTGAGAAGGTCGACAACAAAACCTGTAGCGCGAAGCCGGATGCCCCGGCGAGCATCGTCAAAATGAGGGCTCGTGGACGACGCAGGACCTCGATGATTGGCAGTTTCTTTTTCTGAGCGGTCTTGTTGTTCTTGTCCTTTTCCAAGGCAGCCAGGAAGATCGGCGATTCGGAGATGCGCGAGCGCACGATCATGCCGATGATCAGCAGCACAAACGACAACAGGAACGGGATGCGCCAGCCCCAGGTCATAAAGTCATCATGTGGCAGGACGGCGGCTGTCGTGCCCAGAATGAATGTTCCCAGCGCTGCACCGGTCGGGGCGCCGGCGTTGGTAAAGGATGCGGCGAATCCGCGGCGGCCCTTTTCTGAGTGTTCGAGTGCCATGAGGGCAGCACCGCCCCATTCACCGCCCACGGCGATCCCCTGGCACATGCGCAATGCAATCAATAGGATCGCGCCCCAGGACCCAATGGTTGCAGAACCGGGGACAAGTCCGATGAGTGTGGAGGCGATACCCATGATGAACATGGACAATACAAGCATCTTCTTGCGGCCCAGCTTGTCACCGAAGTGACCGAAGATTGCACCGCCCAGTGGCCGGGCAAGGTAACCGGCAGCAAAGGTTCCGTAGGACGCAATGGTGCCCGCCAACGGGTCGAGGTTTGCAAAGAAGACCGTTGGGAAGATCAGTGCCGACGCCGAGGCGTAAAGCAGGAAGTCATAGAACTCAATCGATGAGCCCAGATAGCTGGATAGGATCACCCGACGCGATTCTTTGCGCTTTTGTTCGGGGGTGAGTTGTGCAATCGCACCATCAGGTGCGGCACTTGTCGATGAGACGCTCATGACATTCTCCTCTGTGTGTTTTAGGTCACCCGCAATCCAACTAGAGATAGATGAATTTGTCAAACGTTGC
>NZ_DYXC01000064.1 GCF_020742345.1 Enteractinococcus helveticum
CAGCGAACATTAGAGGTCAGAAGACTCATCATACGTGTGGCGACCTGGCCACCTCAGTTTTGCCTTGAATCGCGACTCTGATGAAGCACCAGTTCAAATATAAGAGCGCCTCATCACCCTCAACATGGGACGCTGCGAATTGGCCCTGGCAAATCACGCTGTGCGCTGTTGGCCTGCATGGCCTCGTCTCGCAGGGTGTACACCGCACCCCAAATCTTGTACCCCACCGGGCACATTGCTATGTTCGGTGTAATATACGTCACACCAACCCTCGCTTATCGCGGGTGGAATGCGAAGGTGGCAGCATGAAGATCGAGATTCTTCGTCGCGTAGGAATCAGCCTGCTGGTCGCCATCGCGCTGTCCGCCGTCATATTTGCCGCCGTCCGACTGCTACCGGGCGATCCCGCCAGTTCATCTCAGCCACCCGTGCAACACTACTTCCAGTGGTTGGCCGGTATGATTCAGACAGATTTCGGTGTCTCGCAGACTGGTCGTCCGGCGTCAGAAGTGCTAGCTGCTACCCTTCCGTACTCGCTGGCCTTGCTGGCGGCAGCCGTCATCATCGCGACGACGTTGGGCCTTTGGATTGGTACAGCCTCCGCTCGGCGCCAAGTGACCAGGGTCAAGCATCCTACCGGCTGGATTTCGCTGATGCTGACCGCCGTACCCGAGTTCATCGTGGGAATTGTTCTCCTCGGGATCTTCGCAACCTTGGTAGTTCCCATCTTGCCGACCGGGTCTGCGGTAGAGACACCGTGGTGGGAAACCCTGTTGCAATGGATGCTGCCGTTACTCACGCTGGTCCTGGTGGCCACACCGTATATGGTCCGGGTGACCAGGTCGGCACTGGTTACAGCCCTAGATTCCGACGCCATAGAAATGGCCCGGCTCCGCGGCGTCTCGGAGCACGTCGTCGTACATGCTCATGCCATGCCGCTGACAATCGGGGCCATCGCCCACGGAGTCGCGATGCAATTGACGTGGCTGATCAGTGGCCTGGTTGTGATCGAATACCTTTTCCAGTACCCGGGTGTAGGCCAGGTGTTGGTCAATGCGGTGAGAACCGGCGATGTGCAGGTCGTCCAAGCCATTGTGCTGGTGGTACTGCTGGTGTGCATTATGGTCCACCTGCTGGCCCAGGTGGTTGAGATTTTGGCCAATCCGCGATTCAGGAGTACCACATGACCGCGCCGCAAACACGCCGCCAATCCGCCACTCGGCGCCACGCGCTGGCAGGGGATGTGTGGGCGCAACCAGCCGGCAAAATCGGTGCGGTGCTCACCGCCATCATGCTGATGGTGACCGTGGGCGGCTATTTTTTCGCCGAAGCCCTGACCGGCCACTCCCCCGTTGAGCTCATTGGTCAACCTTTTGAATCGACCGGTATGGCCGGCACAGATATTCAGGGCCGGTCGGTACTGACCCGAACACTCGTCGGGGGCGTGACCTTATTCGGCTATGCGATTGCTGCCAGCACCATCGGTGTGGTGCTGGGCGTGGTGTTCGGCGTAACTGCCGGGTATGTCGGCGGGATGCTCGACTGGATTATCATGCGCATCAACGACGTCGTACTGGCCTTGCCCACACTGGTGCTGGCCCTATGTGCCATCGCGATGCTTGAACCCACCGGATGGGTCATTGTGGTGGTAGTTGGCATAATGCAAGCGCCGTGGATTGCTCGGAGCCTTCGGGATGCGATCCGGACGGTCAAGGACCAAGAGCATCTGCTGGCCGCGCGCATGTATGCGGTGTCACACTGGAGCATCCTCACCCGTGAGATGCTGCCGTATATTTCAGCTCGCATGGTGGCGGTAGTTTGCCTGCGGTTTACGTACTCAGTTGGGCTGATCGCGTCAGTGTCCTTTCTGGGTCTGGGCATCCAGCCAGCCACCGCAAACTGGGGCGGGATGCTCAGTGAGAACCTTATCGCCCTATCCACGCAGCCCTGGGCCGTGGTGCTGCCGGCCCTGGCCATCGCGGGGTTGACCATCGGCACCGGCCTGTTGGCGCACGCCCTGGACCAAGCTGCCAGCCTGAGAGGAACCCGATAATGCAACCGCGCTCCCCTGTGCTCGATATTCGAAACCTGAGCGTGATCGCCGAGGATTCTACCCCGGTGCTGCATAAGGTGCACGTCGAATTATGCCGCGGTGAGATGCTGGGACTCGTTGGTCAAACCGGCGCCGGCAAAACCACCGTCGGGCTGGCCTGCCTGGCCTATTTCCGCCGCGGCGTAGATGTAGTCAGTGGGTCACTGATGCTCAACCCGGTGGACGGGACCGAACCCGTGGAACTATTGGATCTTGATACCCAGACCATCCGGTCACTGCGCGGTCGCCGTATTGCCTACGTTCCGTCAAGCCCCTCGACGGCACTTAACCCGGCCATGCGGGTTGGGGAACACCTGCTGGAAGTTTTCACGACGCACAATGACGGCACCACCCACACCAACCGCCGCGAGCTGGTCGCCCAGGTGCTAAGCAATGTCGGATTACCTGCTGACGACGGCTTCCAGCGGCGCTGGCCCCACGAACTGGCCGGTGATCAACCGCAACGCCTCGTACTGGCGATGGCCTTTGCACTGACCCCGGACGTGGTCGTCTTTGATGAGCCCACCCACGGCCTTGACTCCGTCGCCCAGCACCGGGTGGTAGAAACCATCCGGAATTTGAGTCTCACCCACAACATTGCGGGGCTGTACCTCACGCGCGATTCGGGCATTGCGGCATCTATCGGTCACCGAATCGCCGTCATGCACAACGGTGAAATCGTTGAGACCACCACACCCGATCGGGCGTTGACCGCACCCGAGCACCCCATTACGCGCAGCCTATTTGCCGCAGTTCCAGACCCGACCGCCCAGCCCTCGGCCACACCTGCACCCCTGACCGCCAGCACAACACAGCACGACACGAAAGCCGGGGACGGCGAATATCTCCTCGCGCTCGAAGACCTCAGCGTTTCACGCCGTCAACGCAAGGTGCTTCGCGGGATCACACTGAGCATTGCACCCGGTGAGTGCACATTTGTCTTTGGGGAGACCGGGGCGGGCAAAACAACACTGGCCCAAGCGATTGCAGGATTGCTGCCTGGACATCACGGTGCGGTCAAGCTGCATGGCAGAACACTCGCCCCGCGGATTCGGCGTCGTAGTTCAGCAGACCGTCTCGATGTGCAGTACCTATCCGGTTCCCCGACCGGTTTGCTCAACCCCCACCGCGCCATCGGCGAGTCCTTGTCAGTCCCGGTCGCAACCGCTGGTTCAGCACCCACCGACCAGCACCGGCGGATAGTTGAGGAAGCCCTGGAAACAGTGGGCCTCGAGGCGGCATGCTATGAGCGCTACCCGGCCGAAGTATCTACCGAACAACTCCAGCGGGCGGCCATCGCCCGAGCACTCGTGGCCGGTCCATCGCTGCTGGTGTGCGACGATATCACCGAAGCATTGGATACCACCGCACAGGCCGCACTCATCGCGTTAGTCAACTCACTGCGCCAATCGCACAGGCTGACCATCTTGTTCTTAGCAGGCGACATTCAATGGGCCCGGCACGTTGCCACCCGCATCGCGGTACTGTATCAGGGGCACATCATCGAATACGGCACCGTCGACGACGTCTTCACCAACCCCACGAACGATTACACCAGGGCCCTGCTCACCAATGGGACGGCGTCAGCAGGTCCGATTGTCGTTGGCGAATGAGCAGACTTCCTGTGATCGCTACGTGAGTGCATCCTGGTGACAGTTTGGGTTTGGCTCGGCGTTGGGAGCCACCGTTCTAGCAGGATGCGGATACCAAGATTGAAGCATGCCTGGGACCTGCGATGCGCACTGTCAAGGTAAACCTCAGCGCTGACACCTAAAGCACTGTTAGCTCTGCTTTGTCAAATAATACCTCAAGCGGTTGTCATAAAACTTCATCAATCATGCAATGACCTATTTCTTACACGACGCTGGCTTTTGTGACAATTCAGGTTCTGAGAACTCATGAAGGCGTGAGTAGAGTCTAGATCCTGGAAGGGAGCAAGCACAGCGTGCACGCTCAAGTATCCAAACCACAGAACACAACTAGTATCCACTCGAGGCCAGATCACTTGAAGACACCACATAGGGAATTTGCCTTTAGTATTCGAAGCATTGCTTTCGACGAAAACTACCAGCCTGCAGAAAGTACTCGGCTGACAACGAACTTTGCTAATTTGGCGCGCGGCAAGAGCCGACAAGTCAACCTGCGCAACACCCTGCAGATGATCAATAATCGCTTCAATGATTTAGCTGATTGGGACAATCCTCAAGGAGATCGTTATTCCCTGGAGCTTGACATTGTTTCAGTTGATATCGATATTGCAGGTGACGGCCAGGCGTTTCCACTAATTGAAATACTGGAAACAACAATTATCGATCATCAAAACGATCAGCGTTTTGCAGGGATCGTCGGAAATAATTTCTCCTCATACGTGCGAGATTATGATTTTAGCGTGTTGCTTCCAAAGCATAATGAAGACCGTCACGATTTCAGCATTCCCAAGAATTTTGGCGACCTGCACGGGAAACTCTACGACTATTTCCTGAGCTCGGATATTTACCAACAGAACTTCAACAAGCTGCCAGTCATCTGCCTCAGCGTCTCAACCAGCAAGTCCTACCATCGCACAAATAATCAGCACCCCATACTCGGTGTGGAATTTGAGCACAGTGATTCTTCGTTGACTGACCAGTATTTTGCGAAAATGGGCCTCAAAGTACGTTATTTCATGCCCCGAAATAGCATGGCACCATTGGCGTTCTATTTTCACGGTGATTTGCTGAGTGATTATTCGAGCCTTGAGCTCATCAGCACCATCAGCACCATGGAAACATTCCAGAAAATCTACCGACCAGAAATTTATAATGCCAATTCTGCGGCAAGTAAAAACTACCACCCAAGTCTGCAAAACCAGGACTACTCGCTGACTCAAATCGAGTATGACAGAGAAGAACGCAGCCGACTGGCTCGTGAGCAAGGCGAGTCCACAGCTTTGCATTTTATCGAACCCCATGAAGCGCTCCTCGAGCAATGGGCGAAGAATTACGAGCCCGCACGAAAGCAAAAATAAGGACAGCTATGACAAAAAAATTGTTACCCACCTCGACTGCAGGTAGCTTGCCTAAACCTGCATGGCTTGCAGAGCCTGAGAAACTTTGGTCACCTTGGAAAGCCCAAGGCAGTGAGTTACTTGAAGCCAAACGAGATGCGTTAAGCCTGTCATTACTCGAACAACAACAAGCAGGCATAGACATTGTCAGTGATGGTGAGCAAACACGACAACATTTTGTCACCACCTTTATTGAGCATCTCAGCGGAGTCGATTTTGAAAAACGCGAGACCGTGAAAATTCGCGATCGTTATGATGCCAGTGTGCCTACGGTCGTTGGGCCAGTGTCTCGTGACAAGCCTGTCTTTGTTCAAGATGCAGAATTTTCACTTCAGCAGACCAGCAAACCGCTCAAATGGGCTCTTCCCGGACCCATGACTATGATTGACACGCTCTTTGACGACTACTACGGCAGTCGCCAGGAACTCGCGTGGGAATTCGCCAAAATCCTGAATGAAGAAGCCAAAGAACTCGAGGCCGTCGGTGTCGATATCATCCAATTCGATGAACCAGCTTTTAATGTCTTCTTTGATGATGTTAATGATTGGGGCATCGCGACATTAGAACGTGCCATCGAAGGACTGAAGTGTGAAACCGCCGTCCATATTTGTTATGGATACGGTATTGAAGCAAATACGGAGTGGAAAAAGACCCTCGGATCAGAGTGGTTACAGTATGAACAGTTTTTCCCACGGCTACAAAAATCCAACATAGATATTATCTCTTTGGAGTGCCAAAACTCTCACGTCCCCATGGACCTTATTGAACTCATCCGCGGTAAAAAAGTAATGGTAGGAGCCATCGACGTAGCAACCAATACCGTTGAGACTCCAGATGAAGTAGCTACTACGTTGCGAAAAGCGCTTGAATTCGTAGATGCCGACAAACTGTATCCATCAACGAACTGTGGCATGGCCCCTTTGCCTCGTACCGTGGCACGAGGCAAGCTCAATGCGCTCAGCGCAGGTGCAGAAATAGTACGAAAAGAACTTGCGAGCTAGGGCACACCTCTAGTGGGAGGAATCCTACTGTCAGGTTGGTGCCGAGACATTCAGCTCAACAGAGGCTGGGGATGACGACTCCACTGCCCAACGAAGAACAATGGCCACCGTTCTTCGTTTTCCGGCGTCATTCCCAGTTGCACCATGTACAGCGTCTCGAAATATTGTGCTGACCGTAACATTCTGACATTTACCGGGGTATGGCTTCTTCAGTCTCGAAGATGACGTCTCCTGGTTGCACACCCAACATCGCAATCTCTACAGTAAATGCATCGTCTCCGGTCGAGCACCGATGTCAAGACACCCGTGAATAAACCTCACGTCTTGGTACAGCACATCGACTACCAGCGGAGACCCGAAAATAATTCAATATGGATCACGAGTATCGGTTTTTACAGCTCTGACTGACCGATCGGCAACCCTTTGTCGCTGTGACGGGGTGCTTTCAGATGATGATCCGGCCGTGAGCAATACCGCTCATCGGCAAGCATGGCGTTACGAAGCATCTGCTTCGCGCCCCGTTCACAGGGGGACACCTTGTCTACGACACCCAAGAACTCTGATGTTGAAGCGCGGCCACCTGCACCACCCGCACACCGGCCGGCCACAGAACAGATCCATGCCGGCACCGACCAGCAGTTACCAGCTCACCCAGTACGCCAGCCGCTCTACGCATCAGCGGCCTACCAGTTCGATTCGTTAGCACAGGCGCGCGAAACTTTCGCCCAGCGTCAACCAGGTTTCACCTATTCCCGTACCGGGAATCCCACCGTTGCGTTATTAGAACGCCGCATTGCAGCTCTCGAGGGCGGTGTTGGTGCAGTGGCCACATCCTCAGGTCAAGCCGCCATCACGCTAGTTGTGTTAGCACTAGCTGGCCGTTCGGGGCAGAGTCCCGATGGTGAACCCCATCCTGAGGTTTCTGCCGGACACGTCGTGGCATCCAACAGGATCTACGGTGGTACCGCAGATCTGCTCAATGACACCCTGGCCGAAGCCGGTATCACCGTCACCTGGGTCAATCCCCACAACCCGGCCGAATGGGAAGCCGCGGTAACCGATCGCACCAGGTTGTTTCTCGTCGAATCGGTGGGAAATCCCCACGGAGACCTTGCCGATATCCCTGCCCTTGCCGACCTCGCCAACCGCTACGGCGTCGTCTTGGCCGTCGATAACACACTGGCAACCCCCTACCTAGTACAGCCTGGCAGCCTCGGTGCCCATCTTGTGGTGCATTCGGCCACCAAATACCTATTGGGCAACGGGTCATGTTTGGCAGGTGCCATCATTGCTACCGGTCAGTTCAAGCCCAGCCAAAATCCGACTCGCTGGCCACAATTGACCGTCCCGCGCAAACGCTTCGGCGATCAATCGCTGGTGTCAGGTTTTGGTGACGACGGCGCACTGCTGCACCTGATCCGAGCCCAGCTCCTCAACGACACCGGACCAACATTATCTTCCTATAACGCTCAAAATATCCTTGACGGTCTTGAAACCCTGGACATACGAGTCCAGCGGCACTGTGCTACCGCCGAAGAACTCGCTCGCCGGTTGACTGCACATCCTGCAGTGTCTTGTGTGCGGCATCCGAGTCTGCCCGATTCGCCTGATCATCGGATCGCCACACGAGACTATCCGCGCGGCACCGGTGGCGTCCTGTCCTTTGAAATCGATTCCGACCTTCACGGCGTAGAACAATTTTTCGACGCTCTGAGCCTCTTTAAGATCGCCGCAAATCTGGGTGATGCTCGCTCAATGGCGGTCCACCCGGCATCAACGACCCACTGTCGACTAACCCCGGCACTCATTCAAGCCGGTGAAATCACTGAGCAAACAGTCCGCCTGGCCGTGGGCAGGGAAGACGTCGAAGACTTATGGGCCGACCTGAATACTGCTCTACATTGCGTCCTGTCAAACCAAACCGCAGGCCAAACACAGAAGGTGAATGTGTCATGACCGAAATCAAAATACCTTCCCAACCACGACAGCAACAACAGCTGTTGCGCCCCGGATTTCGTACCCAATCGGTACACGCCGGACAGCAGCCTGATCCGCTGACCGGTGCGGTGATTCAACCCATCTATCAGACCTCGACTTTCGCCCAGCCCGGAGTCGAAACACTCAAGAGCGGCTATGAATACTCCCGCGGTGGCAATCCGACTCGCACCGCGTTAGAGACCCAGCTTGCCGCACTCGAACACGGAACAGCAGCCTTCGCCTTCGCCTCTGGAATCGCCGCTGAAGACGCCGTGCTGCGTGCCACGCTTCGTCCGGGGGACACTGTGGTGGCTGCGGCGGAAAGCTATGGTGGTACCCATCGATTGCTCACCCAGCTCTATGCCCGCTGGGGCATCCACACGATTTTTGTGTCGCCGCAGCATCCGCACGAGTTGGAACAAGCACTAGCTGATCCAACCGTGCAGCTGGTCTGGTTAGAGTCGCCCACCAACCCGCTGTTGACGGTTGTGGACATCGCAGCGTGGGCAGAACGTGCCCACGCTCATAATGCGTTGCTGGTGGTGGACAATACGTTTGCTTCCCCCGCGTTGCAGACTCCGCTTCAATTGGGTGCTGACGCTGTGGTGCATTCCACCACCAAGTACATCGGTGGGCACTCTGACGTCCTGGGTGGCGCTGTGGTCGTAGCCGATGCGGTCTGGGAAGACGTCCCGTTAGCCGAACGCCTGGAGTTCCAACAATTCGCCGGTGGTGCAGTAGCCGGACCACAGGATGCTTTTCTGACCTCAAGGGGTTTGAAAACCCTCGGTGTACGGATGAGACAGCACTGTGAGAACGCCGGGATTATCGCCGAATGGTTGACTTCCCGCGCTGTCATCAAAAATGTGTTCTACCCGGGCTTAGCATCGCACCCGTCCCACAGCATTGCCCGTCAGCAAATGTCAGGATTTGGTGGGGTGGTGTCATTCCAGGTGCACGGCGGTGAGGCTGCTGCACGACGTGTCGCCGAGGGCACGGAGACCTT
>NZ_DYXC01000065.1 GCF_020742345.1 Enteractinococcus helveticum
CAATGGCCGTGCATACTGATGATGAGACAATCATTCGTCGTAACTTCTCAGTTCTGCGCCGCCTGCGGGACGACCTGCTGGAGCGTCGCCCCGAGCTCATCGGCGAGGGCGGCTTATCGATGGGGATGACCAATGACTATGAGATTGCCATCGAAGAAGGTGCAACAGTTGTACGGGTCGGAACGGCTATCTTCGGGGAACGCGATTATTCAAAATAGGAGACTTATCCACAAGCATTTCCACACGTGTGCACAAGTTACACACATGTAATTTGACGTTCTCCACGAGAGGCGCATCACACTTTGGGCTTGTGGGGAATGAATCATCCTCGACGAAAGTCGCGAGATTCCAATGACGGTGCAGTAGTTGCCGCCAAAAGTTCACTTGACTTTAGTGGCGCAGTTCCCGTGGCACTGTCAACATGTGGCAAGCAAGCGATGGTGTTCACAACCACTCAAGGGGCTTTCCTGTAGCAGTTTGAGTCTCAGCGTTGTTTGTTTTTGCTGCGTCAGTCTGCCTGGCAGTATGTGAGCTGAATTCAGTTTAATCGCGATCGGTCAACAATCGTGTTACAGGATTTTTACATCTCGTGAGTAATTTTTTTCCGCTAGCTGGCTCGATTTCGTCGCGAAAATTGTTCCGATTTTCATGTGATTGATCAAACCACGAGCTACTTGCAATTTTAGAAATAACTCTATTTTAAATCTGGGCTTTTGCGACATGCCGGAAATCATGCCGAAGCGTTGTGGAATGACATGAATGTAATTTACCCACAAGATGTGTATAACTTGTGGATAACTTTTGTTGCAGGTGTGAAAAGAGTGAAATCCTCTTAAATTTTGAGTTGTCAAATCCCAAATAATAGGGGTAAAAAACTTTTTATCCACAGACTGTGAGCACTAAACGACCTAGTCAAAACGGGTTTTGTGGATACTGTTGATAAGTAGTCCACGGATAATCCACATCTTGTGCACAGCCTGTGCGAAGTAATACACAAGTTATCCACAACAGTGGAGTTATCCCCAGTTGATACAGGAGAATCTGGGAGGTAACCTCATCCAGTACTAGCTCGTAACAGCCGATATTGGCATTAGGGCAAGAATGCGTGCATCGGCTGTTCACGAGCTTGAGTTGCAGCATTCTGCTGCCGGGGCAGGGGAGGGTACTTTCAACGCAACGATGGCACACTTTAACGCGATGGAAACTGTAAATGGTGTCTCAGCCAATCCCCGAACTCCGCCTCAAGATCTTGACGCGGAGCGTTCCGTACTAGGCGCAATGATGTTGTCGACCGATGCAATTGCTGAAGTATCGGAGATTCTGCGTCCAAATGATTTTTATTCACCAGGTCATGAACTGATCTACACGGCAATTACCGACCTGTTTGCTTCTGGTGAGCCAGCGGATGCGATTACCGTGACGTCAATGTTGGATCGGCGTAAAGAATTGTCCCGAGCTGGGGGAGCCGCTGAGATCCACACCCTGGTGCAGGCAGTTCCTACCGCAGCCAATGCGTCGTTCTATGCCGAAATTGTCGCAGAAAAAGCTATTTTGCGACGAATTGTCAATGTGGGCGCAAAAATCTCGCAGATGGGCTATAACGCCGAAGGCGAGGTCGAAGACATCGTCAATGAGGCTCAAGCTGAGATCTATAAGGTGGGCGAGAATCGCACCGGTGACGATTATGTCTCCCTCGGAGATATCCTGGCAGAAACGATTGACGAAATTGAAGCCGCCTCAACAGCAGGGGACGGCATTTCCGGAGTGCCAACGAACTTTGATGAATTCGATGAGCTAACCCAGGGCTTACACGGCGGTCAGATGATCGTCATCGCTGCCCGACCAGCCGTCGGTAAATCAACGCTTGGATTGGACTTTGCTCGTGCTGCGGCCGTGGGGCACGGCATGACCTCGGCATTCTTCTCTTTGGAGATGGGCAAGACTGAGATTGCTATGCGCTTATTGTCGGCCGAAGCCACTATCTCACTGCAGGATTTACGCAAAGGTACCTTGGACGAAGGCCAGTGGCGCAAGATGGCGTTGACCCTGCAAAGACTCAACGAAGCCCCGTTTTTTATTGACGACTCCCCGAATATGTCGATGATGGAAATCCGTGCTAAGTGTCGTCGTCTCAAACAACAGCACAACCTCAAATTAGTGGTGCTGGACTACCTGCAGCTGATGAGCTCAGGCAAACGTGTGGAATCCCGCCAGCAAGAAGTGGCCGAGTTCTCGCGTGCCCTGAAACTATTGGCCAAAGAACTTGAGGTACCTGTTATTGCCCTATCGCAGCTGAACCGTGGTTCCGAGCAGCGCACCGATAAGCGTCCTCAGGTTTCGGACTTGCGTGAATCTGGTTCGATTGAACAGGACGCTGACATGGTCATTTTGTTGCACCGTGAGGATATGTACGATAAGGAATCCCCGCGCGCTGGCGAAGCTGACCTGATCGTAGCAAAACACCGTAACGGTCCAACCAAAACCATCGAATTAGCTTTCCAAGGCCACTACTCGCGCTTTGCCAACATGGCACCATCCGACGGCGGCTTCTAACAGTACACCGGTGGAATTTGGCATACTGAGGGCATGGCAGCTTCACAGTTCTCCCCAAGTCGTCGTTCCGCAGTCGCGCGTTTTCAAGTCATGGACATCGTCAGTGACGTCGATGCTATGAAAGCTCAAGGTATCGACGTCATTTCGCTGGGCGCCGGCGAACCCAGCGGGGGAGCGCCCGCTGCCGTCAACCGGGAGGCCGCCCGGTTACATAATTTGGAGTCCCCGGTGTTCAACTACACCCCCTCACTGGGGATTAACAACCTCCGTCAGGCCATAGCCGACCACTACCGTCGCTGGTACGACCTCGACATCTGCTACGAGTCCGTGGCCGTAACCACGGGATCCTCCGGAGCTTTCGTAGCCAGTTTTATCGCGGCGTTCGACGTCGGCGACCGGGTCGGTCTGGCTCGTCCCGGATACCCGGCCTACCGGAACATCCTGCGTGCGCTCGACGTTGACGTCGTTGATCTGCCCGCCGGTGTGGAGACCAACTTTCGATTCAATGTGGACCACCTTGCAACATTCCACGCCGAACAACCGCTTGACGGGCTGATCCTGGCTTCGCCCAATAACCCCACCGGGACCATGGTGAACCGTGAAGATATGCGCCAGTTAGCCGTCTGGTGTGCGGACAATGGGGTGCGCCTGGTATCGGACGAGATCTACCATGGCATTACCTACGGCGATGATCGGGGTACCTCGGCCTGGGAGTTTGATCGCAATGCGATCGTTATATCCTCGTTTTCCAAATACTGGGGCATGCCCGGCTGGCGACTCGGTTGGATGCTCATGCCCCAAGATCTGGCACCGGCCGTGTCAGGACTCTCCGGCTCAATTTCGCTGTGCCCGCCTGCCGCCGGACAGTACGCTGCGATCCAAGCATTCAGTGCTGAAGCTTATGCCGAATCGGATGCCGAAGTCGCAGAATTTGCTCGTACCCGCCAGCTGGTCTTAGACAACGTGCACCGACTGGGGTGGCGCAATGCCGCACCAGCCGACGGGGCGTTCTATTACTACGCCCAACCCTCAAAGAAGGCTCTGGCTTGCTATGGCAACTCCGTGGCCTATGCTGCTGCCGTGTTGGAACACGCTCACGTCGCCCTGGTGCCGGGCGTAGATTTTGACGGCGTCGACGGCAGCCAATACGTTCGCATCTCGTTTGCTGCCGGCTACGACAATGTGGCGCGCGCCATCGAACGGCTCGTCGACTTTGAAGAATCGATGCAATAAAGGTCAAACGATAACTGACAGTTGACTCAAAGTTCACCGAAATCGGGTGACATTTCAAATAATAGCTACTAGCGTTGTAAACGTACTTTTCCCAGATGAACAGATGAACAGAGGTGGAACCGATGGGTTTCGATGAAAAAGCTGATTCCATGAAGGATAAAGTCACTGGCAAAATCAAAGAAGGCCTTGGCAAGGTAACCGGTGATTCGCAGACCGAAGCCGAAGGCAAAGGACAACAGGCTCAGGGCAAAGTGAAAGAAGGCGCTGAAAAAGCTAAAGACGCTGCCCGTGATGTCGCCGATAAAGCCAAGGGCTTTACCGAAGGATACAAAAAAGACTAACACCCTACATTTCGTTCAAGAACCCGGAACGGCTCCGCTCCAGCGCAGACGTGCCGGGTTCTTTGCTGGGCACCTCGGCTAGGCTGGGTGTGCATCTACCGGTTTGTGAAACGTACAGGAGCACCATGGTTGATATCAAAGAACTCGCCCGCATCGGGAACGACCAATTCGCCCGCCTTGAAGAAGTTCCCGATTTTACTGTCACCTCCAACACCGTAAACCATGGCCAACAATGGCCCACCGCCCAATACTCGGGGCTGATGGGGGTTCCCGGAGGCCAAGACATTTCCCCGCACCTGGCCTGGGCCGGTGCACCAGAGGGCACCAAATCCTACGCCGTCACGATTTTTGACCCCGAAGCCCCAACCGGTTCCGGCTTCTGGCACTGGTCGGTGGGTAATATCCCGGCCGACGTGACCGAATTGGCTGAAAACGCTGGTACCCCCGATGGCTCTGGCCTACCCGCCGGCGCCTTCCAGCTCAAACACGACGGCGGTAGCCGCGGCTTCATCGGTGCCGCCCCTCCCGCAGGCCACGGCGCGCACCGTTACATCATCACCGTCCACGCGCTCAGCGTCGAACACCTCGACATCCCCGAAGATGCCTCCAACGCATTCTTTGGTTTCAACCGTTTTGGTAACACGATCGGTCGAGCCAGCCTGACCGTTTACGGCATCATCGAAGACTAAAGCTGCCGCGACACCGTGGGTGTTAGGCTTAGGAATTGTGACCACACATCCAGTAGCCGTAGACGCCCACGGTGCCACCGTGGCCGATATGTTCGACAATATCGCCGACCGTTATGACCTCATGAACCTGGTCATGACCTGGGGCCAAGAACCCCGCTTCATCCGCGATACCATTGACGCCGTCAAACTCGGTCCGACCCCCAAAGTCCTAGATATCGCCACCGGTACCGGCGATTTGGCATTGCAAGCTGCCAATCAACGCTACGGGGCCGAAGTTCATGGACTCGACATCTCCCCCGAGATGCTAGAAGTCGCGCGCGCACGCCCCGGGGGCAAAAATATTCACTGGCGCCCCGGCGACGCCATGGACCTGCCCTATGCAGACACCACATTCGACGCCGTAACCCACGGGTATCTGCTACGTAACGTCACCGACATCCCCACAACCCTTGCAGAACAATTCCGGGTGCTCAAACCCGGTGGCATGATGGCCTGCCTGGAGATGTCCCCGGCCCCGCGCAACGTCGTCAAACCATTTTCCACCGCATACATCAAATATGTGGTGCCGCGCCTGGCCAACGCCATCACCCAAAACCCCGACGCCTACGAGTACCTATCGCGCACCTCACGCGCCTTCCATACCGCCGACCGCATCGAAGCCATGATGCAAGAAGCCGGCTTCGTGGCCACCGGATACCGAACCTACATGTTCGGCACCATGGCCATTCACTGGGCACAAAAACCCGCCGACTAACGGATCAGGCCCCAGCAGCATGACACGCTATTTCATCGGACTCATGCTCCCGCCGCCCATTCAGGCGCATCTCACCAAACTCGTCACCACCATCCAAGCCGCACTACCAACACAACACCCGGTGAAGGTCTCCTGGAATCAGCCGGCCGACCTGCATTGCACGTTGCTATTTATTGGACCTTCCGACCACGAACACCACCTGATCACCTCACTGACCGACATCGCCGCCCAGCTCCCGGTGCCCACGCTGACACTTGCAGGCGCCACCCACTGGTTAGGCCGAAACAGCCTCGCGGTGCCCGTGGACGGCGCGGAAACGCTGGGGACGGCGTTCATTGAACGCCTGGGCCAGCTCTCCTCTGACCGCCGGGCTGGTCGACGACCATTCCACGGCCACGTGACCATCGGCCGGGTGTATCCCATACCGGACCCGGCCGAGGATACTTTTACCCAGCACACGGTAGAACCGGCCACCTGGCAGGCCACGCACGTCCAGCTTGTGCGCAGTGCCCAAACCACCAGCGGACCACGCTACCGCGTCGTCGCACATGCGCCGTTGGCTGGATCTCCGGGCGTTTAACGGGTTCTTCTTCCACTTCTGCCAGCGGATTCTCAGGGCACATCAATAACGTGACATAAACAACACCGAATATCCATGAGGATGTTAGATCATTTATGTTGACTGCCATTGCAGGAGAAGTTGCATTCAAAACAACCCGAGCAGCACAACAACCAGTGTCCGCCATGCTCAAACACCTGGCCAAGACCTCGGCCCACGAACCCACCGTCAGACACCAAGGATGGCTGACCTTCGGACAAGTGCGTCTGGACGACGACGCCGACGACACTGCCCCGGAACCAATCATTGATACCGCAGGAGAACTGGCCGTGCTACTTGACGGGCGGCTATTCAATCGCGAAGAACTCCACGCTCAACTCGCCCAACACTACCGTTTTCGCACCGGCTCACACACCGAAGTGGTCCTGGCAGCCTATCGTCACTGGGGCCAAGAGTTTGTCACCCGCTTGCACGGAAACTTTGCCATCGTCGTGGCAGATGCACAACGAAACCGGCTGCTCCTGTGCCGCGATCGATTGGGCATCAAACCGCTCTATCTAGCCGAACTCGACGGCCGACTGCGTTTCGCCTCAACGCTACCCGCCCTTATTGCCAGCGGTGGTATTGATACATCGTTGGACAAAGTCGGGCTGCACCACTACATGAGTTGGCATTCCATTGTGCCAGCGCCCCGCACCTTGCTGGCCGGGATCACTAAGTTGCCCCCGGCCACGATGCGCATTATCGAAGCCGATGGTCGATCCCACGATCGAGTGTATTGGCAACCCGATTACGCTCGCGATACAGCCCGCCAGGACTGGAACGCCAGCCAGTGGCAAGAGGCAGTCCAGCAACAATTAGCGGCCGCCGTCCAACGGGGCATCGTCTCCAAGGAGCGGATGGGCGTCCTGTTATCCGGCGGCCTGGACTCAAGTCTGCTCGTGGCGCTCATGGCGGAGGCGGGTGTCAAAGATATTGCCACCTACAGTGTTGGTTTCGAGTCCGTGGGCTCCCACACCGGCAACGAATTTGAATACTCCGATCGGGTGGCTCAAGAATTTGGCACCGATCATCACACGCTGCAGTTGCGTACCGAGGACCTTTACGCCGCGGTGGACGATGCGATCACCGCAATGCCCGAGCCGATGGCCAGTCACGACGTCGTCGCGTTCTATTTGCACTCGCTGTCGGTCGCGGAGTGCTCCAGTGTGGTGCAGTGCGGCCAGGGTGCCGACGAGATTTTCGCTGGATATACCTACCACCGCCAGGCTGAGGGCATCTCGCGCGAGGCCGCCCTCGAACCATTCCTGGCGGCGTTCGAAGATCGCAACCACCAGGATCTAGCAGCGGTGCTGGCCAAGGAGTGGATGATCGAAACCAATGTCAGCCGGGAGCTGTTGGAAGACTATGTGAACGCACCAGGGGCAGAAACCGCTGTGGACGCCGTCTTGAGGCTTGAAACTCAGCTGATTCTGGCCGATGATCCTGTCAAACGGGTCAGCAGCATGTCGATGCCCGCCGGACTTGAATCGGTTTTACCGTTTCTGGACCATGAGTTCGTAGAATTCGTGGTGACCTGCCCGCCAGAGCTACGAACCGCGCAAAACGGGAAAGGCATTTTGAAAAACATTGGACGCGAACTGCTTCCGATACAGGTTGTAGATCGCCCAAAGGGCTACTTCCCGGTGCCAGCGCTCCAACATCTCCAAGATCCCATGCTTTCTCGGGTTACTGAGGCACTTCAGGCACCCGAAGCACGCGAACGCGGCCTGTTTCGGGATGACTTTGTCGACGAGCTGTTAGCTCATCCCAATGATCACTATGTTCCCACCGGAGGGAATGTGCTGTGGCAAGTCGGGCTGCTGGAAATGTGGCTACAACAGCACGGCGTTGGATAACCAACCTCAGACACTTTTGGCTCAGCAAAGGATGTGATGATGCGTACATTCGGGGTGGAAGAGGAACTTCTGTTGGTAGACGCCGAGTCGCTAGAGCCACTGCCGCGGGGAATGTTGGTGGTTGCTGGCCAAGGCGACACTGCTCCTGGCAGCCACAGCCTCACGACCGAGTTTAAACAAGAGCAGGTGGAGGTGAACTCGCCACCCCAAAACACACTGGCCGAGCAATTAGCAGCCATCCGAACCGGGCGAACGCTAGCACAAAAGGCCGCTGCTCTCGCGGGCGGTACAGTTGTGGCGCTGCCCCTGGACCCCGGTAATCACCCCACTCACATTGTGCCGGGGGAGCGCAATCAGCAGATCAGGGAACGTTTTGGTGCGACCGCCTTTGCTCAGCTGACCAATGGGTTTCACATCCATGTTGCCATCAACTCCCGAGAAGAAGCCGTGATCGCATTGGATCGTATCCGAGTTTGGCTGCCGGTATTGCTGGCCTTGAGCGGCAACTCGCCCTTTGCCAAAGGGGTAGATAGTGGCTTTGCCTCGTATCGGTATCAAAAATGGACCCGTTGGCCGAACTCTGGACCCACAGAGATGTACGGCAGCGCGACAGCCTATGAGACCCAGTGCCAAGCGCTATTCAATAGTCAGGTCCCGTTGGATGCTGGCATGTTGTACTTTGACGCTCGCCCAAGCGATCATCAGCCGACCATAGAAGTTCGAGTCGCGGACGTCTGTTTGAAAGCTGAGCATGCCGCCGTCATCGCTGCTATCACCCGTGCACTGGTGGAAACAGCCATCAGGAATCAAGACCAAAAGCCACCACCGGTTCCGGTGACCGTACTGCGATCCTGGACGTGGCAGGCCAGCAGGTACGGGGTGGACTCAGAACTTATCCAACCGGACACCGGCAAGCCTGCACCGGCGGCTGAGGTGGTGGACCAACTCTTGGATGGTGTCCGACCGGTTCTCACCGAATATAACGAACTCAGCACCGTTGAGACCGTGGTGACTGATATTTTGCAATCCGGTTCGGGGGCTCGCATCCAACGAGCCGCCTATGCACAGCGCCACGATTTCTATGACGTGATGCAAGCTGCCCTGGAAGCCACACACGAATATCAAGATCCCAAATCCATCGCCGACAGGTCGCCAATAGAGTGACATAGGTGACTGTGCAGCCGCTGAGCTGGTCGCGAGGGAACACAACGTCGAGCTCACCTTAGTCGTACAGTATTTCCGAATACTTTAGAACTATGAGAGTTCCGCCTTGTCTTCCGTGTCAATCCAAGAAAAGCCCGGAACGCCTGCAATATCAAGGCAAGAGATAATATTCAAAGTTATATGTTGAAGTGAATATTTAGGTGCTTGGGGTAGACTTTGAAACTATGATTACTTCAGCTGCAGAGTTTCATCAGGCTGTCCAGGCGCTGCAAAAGGGGACCAGTTCACCGCTGAGCGTTGCCCTGTGCGACATCGTGAACGAGACGCTGGTTGAGACGCTGTGTGCATTCGCAAATATGCCTAGCGGCGGATCCATTCTGCTCAACCTGCCGGACCAAAATGCATCACAATTCAATGCTGGTTTCGAAACAGAAACGCTTCAAGCCCAGATCCAAACGCTGGCTCGACATCGAGTGAGCCCGGGTATCCCTGTACAGTTCTTTTGGGCCAGCTTCGAAGACCACAGCATGCTGGTGGTCAACGTTCCCGCGCCGGACCCAGCCGTTTGGCCATATCGTGTCACGGCAACACATCAGGCGTACGTGCGGAACGAATACGGCAATTATCCGCTTGGCGTCTCAGAGATTCAACAACTGCACAATGCGCGTCAGGCAACGTCGCATGATGGTCAAGTCATTTCCGGATCGGGACTGGAGTATCTTGATAAGACGCTAGTGCAAGATTTTGTCGAAGCCGTCCGCCAGGAGTCCACGTACCTGCATCAAACCAGCGACGAAGACATCCTCCAAGCAAAAGGTGTCATGTCGCACGACGGTCTGCTGACACTGGCTGGCCTCTACGCGCTGGGGCGGTATCCGCAACAATTCTTTCCGAACCTCCGGATCACCGCCGGGGTGCGAGCTTCGGGAAATACTGCAAACGTCGAGCAGCAGCGTTTTGAAGGTGCCGTGCCGGTGATGGTGGACGACGCCGTCCGCTGGGTCATGCGCCAAGCAGGGCAGTCAGGGCCACGCCCTGAACATCAGGCTCACCCGCGAAGCAGCAACATCCCAATCGCCGTCATCCGAGAACTCCTCACCAATGCGCTTGTGCATAGAGACCTCAGCTCGCAAACCCTGGGACAGAGCGTGCAATTAGAATTACACGAAGACGAACTGACCGTGAGGAACCCCGGCGGGTTACACCGGATCAACCTGAACCAGCTTGGTCGTGAACCTGGTGAAACGGCCGTGAATACTTCGCTGTATGAAATCTGCAGGTTCGTCTCGGTCAGCGGCGGCCACCGAATCGTCGATCCAGCACACCATACGCTTCGAGACGTGCACTGGGCGCTCCGCCGTGCAGGGCTCTATGCGCCGACCTATACCGATTCTGGATTATATTTCACCGTTGCTGTCGGACGGCGGTATGAATTGACCGAGACCGACCAACAGTGGCTGGCCAGCTTGCCGTCACATGAGCATTTCACAACCCAGCAGCGTTATTTGCTGGTGTCGATGAGCGACGGGACGCGATGGAGCCCAGAAACTCTGCGGCGCGAATACGGCCCAATAGGTGCCAAAAGTGCGCTACGCCAGTTAGATCGCCTTGCCGATCTGGGACTGGTGCGGGCACAGGCCAGCCTCAACTCGACGAACTATCGACTCCACGACACAAGGCTTCGAACAGATGCCCAACGATTCGGTGGAACCATTGAATTTCAGCCCGCACCTGATGCTGCACCCGCAGCGCAACCCGTGCACCCTGTTGCCTCCGGTGCGCCAGCGCCACACAGCAATGACGAGCATGACGCTGCGGCCAAGGCGGCGGCAGCGAGTAAACATGGTGCCACATTGTGGAACGTCCTGGGGGAGGGGACCATGAACATCCACGACATTGCTCAGGCCGCGAATTTGAGTCTGTCCCAAACCCGCTACGGAATCCAACGCCTGGTTTCGGAAGGCATTGTGGACCGGCAAGGCGGCCAGGGGCATCGCGAGACTGTATACCGTCGCGCACAAGGCTGAAACGCTCCACCCTAAAAGCCCACGGAGCAAGCACACCGGCTGATGCATGACGCAAGTCCCGCCCATCGCGAAGTAACTGGCCAGTAATGTAGCAGGTGTCCCTAAAATAATGACATGCCTCGCAGAGTTACCGATTACCGGGGACTGACGGAAGGCAGCAGGCTCAAACTGCTCCACGCCATCCAACGGCAGCCCGGCCAGACCCTCAAGGCGCTTGCTGAAGCCGCCGAGATTCACGTCAACACCGCACGTGATCACCTGCGAGTGCTCGAAGACGAAGGGTTCATCACCGCAACACCCATCGATACCGGCCGCCGCGGTCGACCTCCCATGGAGTATCATCCGCTCGAAGACGCCGACCACAACCCTACCGCCCGAGAACGCGCCGAAGAGGCCCGCGCTCGCGGTAAACTCCTGCGGCGCCTGAGTCCCGAACTCGATACCGGCCAAGACCTACCAGACGACGCGCAGCACCAGTTAGATGTGCTCTATGAACACCTCGACGACGTCGGCATGGAACCCGTGATCGACAACGACCAGCTGACCGTGGACGTCAAACCATGTATTTATCAGGACCTATTAGAAGCAGACCGCCCGGCGGTGTGCTCGGTGCACGCCAAACTGGTACGCCAACAACTTGAACAGGTTGACGGGCCGTTGCAACTGCGTCGTCTACACCCATTTACCACCGCACACAGTTGCCTGCTGGTACTCGGGCTCCAGGACGACCAAACGCCGGATGAACATGACGTGAAAGCAGTAACGCCCGGCATCGATGGTCACCGCACCGATGCCGAGCTCGCTGCATTCGCCCTGGCCGCCCAGCAGCGCGTAACTGCTGAAACAACCGAAACCGACTGCCCTGTTCAGGCCTAGTACTTTTCCTTCCCGGTGGAAATCCTCACAATGCGTCGGATAGCAAAAATGACGCATACACCAGCCAGCGCAAAGGCCACATAAGCCCACACGGCTGGCTGGTCAGGCATGCTCAAAAAGGTGACGCCAATACCAATGAGGACCACGGCACCAAAGAAGAACACCGGAACCATAAAAAATCCCATCCGGGTTGCCGAACGGCCCTGTTCCGGATCAGGACGTTGCGGATGCTGGCCGGGTGTAGTGTTGCCACGCTCCATGACTGCCGCCTTTCGCTGGTTACAGTCACCAAGAAAACTTGGTCCACGTGGTTCTTACGCTACCGCCTGAAGGTTCTTCTTGCTATACGCTGGTTGGGTTCTGAGCCCACATATCCGGGCCAAACACTTCGTAATGAATCGATTCAGACGGCACACCCTGGTCCATCAAAGTCTTACGCGCCATCTGCATAAACGGTAGGGGACCGCACATGAACACCTCGGCGTTTTCCGGCAGTTCCACGTCAGATAAATCCATGAACCCCGGACGCGCAGGGTGCAGGGTCGGAGCCTCTTCGGCACCTTCCTCGTACCAGTTCTGCGCACGAGCATCGGCCATTGCCAGCACCTGACGGCGCAACCCGTCATAGAGTGCATGGTGGGCGTGAGTCTTATCCGCGTGGAATAACCGGACCGTGCGCTCGGGTTGCCGGCGCGACAAATCCTCCATGATCGCGGCAACCGGCGTAATACCAATCCCCGCCGAGACCAGCACGAGTGGTTTATCGGTGTCATCCAAAATGACGTCACCGGCCGGCTGGGAGACATCCAGAATCGTGCCGGGGGTCGCGTAGTCGTACAGCCAACCCGACACTCGACCATCGGGTGCGCCATTGACGCCGCGCACGCGTTTGATGGTCACACGCAGGGAGTCGCCGCGCGGACCGGAAGAGATCGTATACTGGCGTGGTTGACGGCGACCGTCAGGCAGATCCACCGCAATCGAAACATACTGCCCCGTATAGTGGCCAGGCACAACGCCGTCGACGGGGGAGAGCAGCAGTGAGAAGACCTCATCGGATTCCTCAAAACGCTCCACCACACGGTACGGACGGTAGGGGACCTTCGGATCGGTTCCGGCATTGGCATATAGGCGTGCCTCTTCGGCAATCAGGGAGGTGGCAAATAACCAGTAGACCTCATCCCAGGCGGCAGCAATTTCGGGGGTTGCCGCATCGCCGAGTACTTTGGCCACCGCACCCAGCAGGTAGTGCCCAACGATCAAATATTGTTCTGGGCTGATGCCCAATGAAACGTGTTTGTGGGCAATGCGCTGCATGATCGGCGTGAAATCTGGGGCCTCCGGGTTAATCAGGTGCACCGCAAACGCCACCACCGATGCCGCCAGCGCCTTGGGCTGCTCGCCGATCGCTTGGTTGGCTACGTTGAAAACATTGAGCAGTTCGGGGTGGGCCTCGAACATGTCGCGGTAGAAAATCACGGTGGCATCATCGGCAATTTCTGCGACGACGCCGGCGGTTTCTTTGACCACTGCTTCAGATTCTGGTGACAGTTTCAACATCGGTTCAGCTCCTTTTGGACAATGACCCGGGGTGCGGGTTTCGAACGTAAGATCATTGTCATCCGACCAAGATTTCGCTGCAGCGTTTTCCACCGTGTTTAATCCCGCGGTTCTCAAACCGCTATGTCAGCTGCAGGATTCCAGATAGATTGACGGGGCAATCGAATGATTGCAGATCGGTTCTGGATCGGAGATATTCGGCCAGTATGCCCAGATCGTGTGTCGTTGCCGTGTTGCCGTCTTGTAGCGAGCGGTTCACGTCGTCAAGGCTGACGTAGAACCCGATCCCTGCAATAGGGTGGCTGATCAACGTGACCTGGGTTCGTCAACCAGGTGCGATGCTGTGATCGTCAGACGCGACATGTCCTGGGTAGCAGCGATAGTGGCGTCGTCGGCAATACCGTCTATGACACTTGCCTCAGCATAGAGTTCAGCTAATTCCTGGCTAGTTGTTGACACAGTGTCTGAGCCATGAAGGTCGATAGACCGCTGGTGCAACCGTTCCGTGTGCTCGAGTGCCTTGGGCTGCAGGATCTTCCGCCGTATTTACTCCACTACCAAGAGGTGTGCACAACGTTCTGCACAGACCTCTTCACCCAGTTGGCCGTACCCGTTAGCGTGGGGCCAAGGGCAACCATTGTCTGGAGGTGAGACCTATGAGTTCCCGCGAAGAGGAAGGCGCAGTATCGCCCCATGACAACACCACCTCACCCCAAGATCCCGAGCACGGGCTTAATGCAATCTAGGGCGCGAGATGCCACGCATAACCAAAGATGTATTATTTCAGCGGAAAGTTCATGCGCTGCGAGTCTTGCGCAAACTGAGCTGATAGCGCTGCGGGTCGCGGCCTAAATGCCCGGCAATCTGATCGACGAACGGTTGCATCAGCACCTGGCCGAGTTTCACGAGCATGACCTGCATGACTTGGTCTTCCGGTTCGCGCGACGTCGAAGCAATCCCATGACGTCGCAAATCCTGAATCTGTCGCAGTGCCAATCGGGTAAAGCGTTCAGTCAGATCTGATCCGGCCCCATTGCCCTCGATGAGCATCATGCGGCGCAGATACGCGGCAACCAGTGGGTTGTCGTCAATGTGATCTAGCAGGCGTTGGTCGAGTTTCCTGACGACGCCGTCCACACTTTCGTCGGATTCCTGGTAGGCGATCGCGTTGGCAATACCATCCAGAAGATCGTCCTCGACAGCTTGAATGAGGCCAGCTTTGGTCCCGAAGTGGTGGGTAATGAGCCCCACGGTCACCCCGGCTCGTGATGAAATGGCTCGCATGGAGGTTCCGTCAGAACCGTTGAGCGCAAATAATTCCAGAGCGACCTGGCGAATACGAGCTTTGGCGGTTAGATCTGTGTTGATAACGGGATTGGACATGCGCGGACCTTTATAAGATGGGTGTTAGGAGTCACGCGGGCGGCAACTCTCGAGCTCTTCTGGACGTCTAAATTGTACGGTATATTGTACGAATATACAGTCCCAGTGAATGTCATCACTCTGTCATCATGATGAGGTGTATATGAAAGTTGTAGTGCTCGTCAAGCAGGTGCCTGACACGTATGAGAAGCGTCAGATCTCGTTGGACACCGGCATGTTGGTTCGGGAAGCCTCTGAGAATGTGGTCGATGAGATTGATGAACGCGTGTGTGCGGTGGCCGCTGAGCTGAAAAACAACGGCACGGCTACCGAGGTGGTGTCGGTGACGATGGGCCCTGCCGGTGCGGATAAGGCGATTCGTAAGGTCTTAGCGTTAGCTGCTGATCGGGCGGTGCATATTGTGGACGATGCCCTGGCGGGTTCGGATATGGTGCAAACTGCGCGCGTGTTGGCTGCTGCAGTATCGGATGCGGATCTGGTGTTGTCCGGTGCTGCCTCAACCGATGGTGCCGGGGGTATGGTGCCGGCAATGATGGCCGAGATGCTGGGGCGTCCGCATATTGTGGCGGCTGATTCGCTTGAGATTGCTGATGGCACGGTGACGGCAGTGGCCAATACCGAGGCCGAAAAACTGACCCTATCTGCTCCTACACCGGCGATTGTGTCGCTGACGGAAAAAGCTGGGGAGCCCAAGCTGCCAAACTTCAAAGCGATTCGTGAGGCCAAGAAGAAAGACATTACCGTCACCACCGCCCAGGAACTGGGGTTGGCTGCCGGCCCGGATGCCGCCTATGTGCGCAATGTGATGGTCTCGGCCGCGGAGCGTCCGCCGCGGGAAGCCGGTGTGAAAGTCTCCGGCGATACGGCTGCTACAGAACTTGTCGATTTCCTTGCCACCCGGCACCTTATCTAAGGAGCGTCCCGTCTTGTCGAAAGTGCTCGCGCTTGTAGCCAACACTGATCCTGCCGAAATCCTGGGTGCTGCCTCGACCATTGGTGACCCTGTTGCGGTGGTGACCGCCACCCCGGATGCCGAGACTATTGCCGCCCTGGGGGCGGCCGGTGCTACCGAAATTTTTGTCCACGAAGGCCCGACCGATCAGCTGGGCACAGCTGAGGTTGCTGCCGGTGTTGCCGCGGTGCAGCACTATGGTGTCTCGCTGGTACTCACCTGGCACACCCCGGTCAACGCCGCCATTGCCGGGCGGATTGCCATTGCCGCCAAAGGCGCGGTGGCGGCCGATGCCACCGGACTGTATTGGGACGCCGACGGGCAAGAACCCGTGGTACAACACGCGGTATTCGGTGGGGATTACAACACCGAATCCACCGTAGAAGGCGGGCTGATGATCGCTACGATCCGTCCGGGGGCGATCGCTGATCGGGCTCACGCCGTGGAGACCCCACAGGTAGTGACCTCGGATGCGCAAGTCACCACGGGACCGGGGGCGTCGATCGTGTCGATCGAAGCAAGCGATGCTGCCTCGGATCGTCCGGCCCTGACCGCCGCCTCCGTGGTCGTCTCAGGTGGTCGTGGCGTGGGTTCGGCAGAAAACTTCCAGCTCATTGAAGACTTAGCCGATCAGTTCAATGCGGCCATCGGGGCATCGCGTGCCGCGGTGGACTCTGGTTATGTGCCACATAACCTGCAGGTTGGCCAGACCGGTGTCTCAGTGTCCCCGGACCTGTATATTGCCGTGGGCATTTCTGGTGCCATCCAGCACCTAGCCGGCATGCAAACCGCCAAAACCATTATTGCCATCAACAAGGACGACGATGCGCCCATCTTTGATGTGGCCGACTTCGGTGTGGTTGGCGACCTCTTTGAGGTCCTGCCCAACGTTGTTGACGAACTCAAAGCCCGTAAAAGCTGATATTTATGGCAAAACGTCGCATGCTCGGATGGCAGCCACTGGCCGTCGAAAACACCGACGCCCCAGCGCCGCCAACGCCCGCAGTTGAACCCGAACCCGTTGCCCCTACTGCCACACCTGTCGCAGAACAATCTGCCCCTGAACCGCAAACCGCGGCACCACCAGAAGCTGCTGCACCCCAGGCCGCACCAGTCCAGACCAGCGGTGTCATCCAAGATGAACATATCCCGCGACGTCGCATGGCCGGCTGGCAACCACTCACCGTGGCCAACACCGCAGCCCCGGTAGCTGCCGCCGAGCCACCGACTCCGGTCGCTAAGACGTCCGCACCAACGACACCCGGTACGCCGGCCGTTGCCGAAGCCAAGGTGGCCGACGCGACCGAGACGATGGCACCCGCCCCAGCGGCCACGCCACCAGGGCCGGTGCAAGATCCGAATGTGCCACGCCGTCGGATGGCCGGATGGCAGCCGCTCACCGTGGCACACGATACCGCTGTGACGTCTGCTGCGGTGAGTGCTGCGCCAGAAGAAGCCATCGAACAACCCGTTGATGATGCTGCGCCTACGCCAGCGACTGTTGCACCGGTAGCCGCAGCGCAGGCGGCACCGGCTCCGGTGACCGACGATCTGCCGCGTCGTCGTATGGACGGTTGGAAACCGCTGAAAGTTGGTCACCCAGCCACTGCACCCACCGTGGCGGAAACGCCAGCACCCGAACCAGTAACAGAACCCCCTGCCGCCACGGTTGCTGAACCAGTCGCCGAGCAGCCCGCTCCCAAACGCATCCGCCCACCAGCTGCCTCAGCGCCCAAACGTATGGGTGAACCCGCTGCAGCACGAACCCAGCCACACGTTAGGATGCCCGAACCGGTGGCCCCGGCGGCCAAGACTGCTGAACCCATTGCTGACAAGCCCGAAAAGCAGAAACTATCGAAGACAGCCAAGGTCGTGCTGACATTATTGGGCGTGGCGGTGGTGGCCGCCGGACTCGTCCTGCTCGCCCAGTGGCTACGCACCTTAGACCCGGTGGCGGAATTTATTGCAACCTACCAGGGCACCCCAACCCACCCGGACGGGGTCGAGGCCGGGATCCCGGCCTGGGTGGGGTGGCAGCACTTCTTTAACTTCTTCATTATCGTGATGGTCATCCGCTCCGGGTTGCTGATCCGCAATCAGGAACGCCCCGAGGCCTACTGGACACCCACCAAGGGCGGATTCTATTCGCCCACCAAAACAAACACCCCGGCCAAAGTGTCGATCCAACAATGGATCCACCAGTCGTTCAACGTCTTGTGGGTACTCAACGGGCTGATCTTCTACATTATGGTATTTGCCACCGGCCACTGGATGCGCATCGTACCCACCAACTGGGATATTTTCCCCAACCTGGTCTCGGCGGGCATCCAGTATGTGTCCTTGGATTGGCCAGCCGACAACGCCTGGATCTATTACAACGCGCTGCAGATCATGACGTATTTTGTCACCGTGTTCATCGCCGCACCAATAGCGGTCCTCACCGGACTGCGCTTATCCACCTGGTGGCCACAACAAGCCCAAGGCATCAATAGGATCTTCCCCTTACCGGTGGCCCGCACCACCCACTTTGCCACCATGGTCTACTTCATCCTGTTCATCATCGTGCACCTGTTCTTGGTGTTCACCACCGGAGTGCTACGCAACCTGAACATGATGTTCACCGCCCGCGACACCGGCGACTGGATCGGCATCGCCGTATTCGCCGGCTCCGTGGCCGTCACCGTCGGAGTCGCTTGGCTAATCAAGCCCATCTTTATCTCCCCAATAGCCGAAAAGACCGGAACGGTCTCAACCCGCTAAGGAACAGCCATGATACTGGACAACTACCATCCGATTTGGGAAACCGAAGAACACTCCGATCTGCGCGAAATGGCCCGCGAATTCATGGCCACCGAAATCACCCCGCACGCCGAACGCTTCGCCGAAAACCACCAGGTCGACCGCGACCTATGGAATAAAGCCGGCGACAACGGGCTGCTATGCATCTCCGTACCGGAAGAATACGGCGGCGGTGGCGGAGACTTCAGCCACGAAGCCGTCGTCCTGTATGAACAAGGCCTGGCCACGGACGACTCCTGGGGCTATGCCATCCACTCCAGCATTGTGGCCCCCTACATCGCAGACTACGGCACCGAAGAACAAAAACAGCGCTGGCTGCCCAAACTAGCCTCCGGAGAACTGGTCGGCGCCATCGCCATGACCGAACCCACCACCGGCTCCGACCTGAAAGCCATCCGCACCAACGCGACCTGGGACGGCGATGACCTGATCATCAACGGCTCCAAAACGTTCATCACCAACGGGACCCAAGCTGATCTGGTCATCATTGTCACCCGCACCAATGATCAGCCCGGCGCCCGCGGGGTCTCCCTGGTGGTCGCCGAAGTCGACGGTCTAGAAGGCTTCCAACGCGGTCGTGTCCTGCAAAAACTGGGCGGTCACGGCCAAGACACTCGCGAATTATCCTTCACCAATATGCGAGTACCGGCAGCCAACATCCTGGGTGGCGAAGCCGGCGAAGGAAAAGGCTTCATCCAGCTCATGCAACAGCTGCCCCAAGAACGCTTAGCCGTGGCAATCTCCGGTGTCGGACAAGCCGAAGCCGCCGTCCGCCAAACCATCGCCTACACCAAAGAACGCCAACTCTTCGGCCACACGGTCATGGACTTCCAAAACACCAAATTCGTGCTCGCCGAATGCGCGACCGAAACCCTGGCCGCCAAAACCTTCATTGACTACTGCATTAACGAACACGACGCCGGACGGCTGACCAGCGAACAAGCATCAGCCGCCAAATACTGGGCCACCGATGTGCAAAACAACGTCATCGACCGCTGCCTACAACTCTGGGGCGGCTACGGATTCATGATGGAATACCCCATCGCCCGCATGTACGCCGGAGCCCGCGTCCAACAGATTTACGCCGGCACGAACGAGGTCATGAAAGACATGATTGCCCGCGAATTCTAACCCCGTTTCACAACGCAGCCCGGTCCCGGACAACGCAACGTTGCCGGGGCCGGGTTTCGGTGTTGACGCCACAACCCTCATCCCCTTGCCAACCGACTCTCACAGGCTGATACTTAGGTTATGAAGCAGGTGTCCAACGTTGTACTCGCCGTCATCACGGGTCTGATCGTGATCGTGGCGATACTTGCTGCGATATTTGCCAACCGCGACCAAACCGCCCGGTGGGCACCTGACTCACCAGAAGCCACCGTCCAAAGCTATGTTCAAGCCGTCGTCGACCAAAACTATCCGGCCGCACTACGCCACCTCGATCCTGCTCTGGCCTGCAATGTGAGCCACTTTGAACAGTCTTACTATCCGCAGGACACCGCGATCTCATTCTTCCAAGCAAACGTCGACGGCGACCGCGCGACCGTGGCTGTGGAAATCGGCAGCTACGGCGAACCATTTTTTGATACCTTTGTGCACCAAGAACAATTCGAACTAATCCAAGCCGAAGGTGACTGGCTGATCACCGGTAGCCCCTGGCCCGTCTACATTTGTGCAGGCATGCTATGAGCATCACGATCCTCCTGCTCGCCCTGCTGATCGGGGCCATCGGATTCATCGTCGTCGCAGCACGACGCATGCAGGGCCAAAGCCTCACCGGCCAAATGTTCCGCCGCGCCTTCCAATACGTGCTGCTCTATGCCATGGTCTTGGCGGTGGCCAATGGTGCCGCCGACCTGTTGGCCCGCGCATTTGGTAGCACACCAGACTTCGATGAACCCCTGCTATTTGCCCAGTCCGTAACCGCCGTCGTCATCGGGCTGCCGATTACCGCGTTATTGATCTGGTGGGTGATGAGGGCTCACCGCAAAGACCCCGAAGAACGCGAATCGCTGATCTATCAGGCCTATCTGACCGCCGCATCGCTAACCGGTGCGGCCATGACCGCGGCCAAACTGTCCGAAAGCCTCACCAGGGCGCTGGGCACACAAAGTTTCGACGGTGACGCCGTGGCCCACCTGATCATCTGGGCCATTATGTGGACCATCCACTGGCGGGTTATTCAACGCACCCTGGCACAAACCAATGCGGTCGCGCACCTGCTGCTGGGCTCGACCATTGGCCTGGTGCTGGCCGCCGGCGGGCTCATCGACCTGTTGGCGACGTCGCTGGAGATGCTCACCGGCACCCAGATTCTGGTCGGTTCTTTCGTCCCGTTGGGTTCGGCAGCCGGACTGTTCGTTAGCGGTGCGCTGCTGTGGATTGTCTACTGGTTGATCTCGGCCAGCAAGCTGCCGCGCGGCACCACTTGGCACGCCTACGTTCTACTCTTGGGTGTCGCCGGTGGCCTGACGACGGCACTGGTCGGGGCCCAAGCCCTGCTGTGGCGCGGGCTGGTGCACTTGCTGGGCGACCCAGGGCCATTTGTCACCTGGTTTGAATGGCCACAAGCCCTGGCTGCCCTGATTATTGGCGCGATGATCTGGTGGTATCACCGCGACCTGCTCGATGCGGCCACCCATACTCCGCTGCACCGGGTGTATCAGTACCTCGTGTCGGGCATTGGCGCGATTGCCGCGGCCGCTGGGGCCGGGCTGCTGGTTGTGGCCCTGGTGGATTCGATCACCCCGGCCCAGCTGTCCCACGAGCCGATCAATACCCTGCTGCAAGGCCTAACGCTGATCATCGTGGGTGCTCCGCTGTGGTGGTCGCACTGGCGGTTGGTCCAGCGCGCGGCAGCTGAACACCCCGAGGTTGAACTCACCGCAACCCCACGCCGGATCTATCTGATCGTGCTGGTGGGAACCGCCGTCATCACGGTAGTTGTCGCGCTGATCGCAGCCGTGGCCGAGATCATCGCTGACGTCATGGAAAACCAGCTGAGTCTGACCACGCTGTACGACGTCCGCACTGAACTCGGGTACCTGACCGCCGGGCTGATCATCATCGCGTACCACGCTGCGGTGCTACGCCAAGATAGTCGCAACGCGCCCGCCAAACCAGAAAGCAGGACACCCGATGTCTCCTCAACGAAAGCCGGACGGCTGATCCTGGTGGGACCGCTCGATCCGACCCTGGCAACCACGCTGCACAAACGCTTTGACCGACCCGTTGAGTTTTTGGCCAGCAACACTGGAGAAATTTGGAATGCCGACGCCGTGCTGGCCCAAATCGAAGCTCACGATACTGATACAGACCTGCTGCTCATCGCCAGAGAACAAGGCCTCGAAACCCGCCCGATAGACGAAGTCCGACACGTGCAATAGCAGGGGCGAAGCCATTCAGGTGAGCTACTCGCGTCAGATGCCTCGCGCAACCGCTGAGCGCATGCCAGAAGTTCACGCTTCCAGGGCCAACTTTCGGTAAACACAACCCCTCATCTCTATAGCGTCGGTACAACTCACACCTTCGGGCGGCGGTTTTCTTATGTTCATATAGTTGTCTGCCCAACCGAGGCGAACAAGAACCCTATTGAAGCGTACCCAAACGCACCGACTCGACAAGCCGATTTGATAGCTCGAGTTATGTTTGGCGCGTAAAGCGGGTATACCCTTTTACACGCCTGCTGGCCCGACGAGAGTATGCTGTAAACGCAGGTCAGAATGTGACTGTTAACTTCGTTTGGCGGTTTTTCGCAGGTTCATATGGCGGTCTCGTTCGTTGCCGTTGAGGCG
>NZ_DYXC01000066.1 GCF_020742345.1 Enteractinococcus helveticum
AATTCTTTGACGCCGGCCATGAAACGAGTTTCCACAATCGCGGTGTAGCGGGCGGCCGGGTCATCAGTGTTGGCTGGTGATGGTTGAGCAGTTTCGTCAATGACTTCAACGACGTCATCAACAACCGTTGCTGATACGTCTTCTACGATTTCTGCTGCAGGTGCAGCTTGCTCGGTCTCAGTCACCGCAGGAGCAATTGGCGCCGGTGGTTCGCTGACTTCTTGTTCGGGTAACAGTTGGTTCAGTTGTGCTTCGAAGTCGGTGTCGTGTTGTTTGGATAGCGCGCGCAGGGCGGCGGTCACCACAAATGCGCTGGCACCGGCAACGGCCTGTTCTGGGTTGCGTTGCAGCAGACTCGGGGCCGAACGCAGGGCGCGACCTTTGGCGGCGAGCGCTTCGATGGCCGGAGTGATGTTCCGAATCGTCCGAGGCACATCACGTTGCACCACACGCACGCGACCGTTCAGACCATGTTTGGCGTACCAGTCATCCAGCGACTGCAGTGCCACATAGCTCAACTGGGCCGCACTTGGGCGACCGTTTTCGGGCTCCGGGCCAACCGCACCTAAGATCTCTACGGCCTGGGTCGACTGGTCGCTTTCTAGCGCCTGGGCAATCTCACGCAATGTATTAATCGCTCGCGCACGTTCTTCACTCACGGGGCTATCATCTCCAACTAGGGTCTTTCAACCGCAAAACGGTATTCGTCACAAAGTGACGCTACCAAAAATTACCGGCAAATTTGCGGTAAATAGCCCGAACCGCTGTGAGATATTCGACATTATGCCCCTTTGATCGTCCCATTATTCGGCCCGAAAGTTGGCTGCCACGTGGTACTTCGAGCCTGACAACGCCCCTGGGCTAGAGTCCGATCTGTTCCAGTAGCGACACCCAGACCTCCGAGGCTGTTGGGAAAACCGGCACCGCTTTGTGCAGCATTGGCACCGGTACTTGTGCTGCCACCGCAATCGACGCCGCGTGCAGCATCTCCCCTGCCTCCGGGCCGGCCAGTGTGGCACCGATCAGACTATTGGTGGCCTTATCCACCACAATTTTCGCCCGCCCAACCACGTTGTCACGCTGCAACGCGGCCCCTTTAACATCAGCAAAATCCACTTCGGCAGTAACAACGTCATAGCCTGATGCACGCGATGCCTCCTCGGTCAGCCCAACGGAAGCAACCTGCGGATCAGTAAACACCACTTGTGTGATCGGTGGTTCAGCGTCCAGCGCATCGTTTTCCGGCTGCTTAGCCACACTGGTCAGCTGCCTGGCCAGCATCCGAGCCTGGTATTTACCCATGTGAGTCAGCTGATATTTCCCACCGGCGTCACCGATTGCGTATAACCACTCGGGCAAATTGCCCGCAAGCACATCATCAGCACTCAATCCCACCGACCCCAAATCGACGGCGCCCACATCTGGACGGCGTCCGGTAGCCAATAGCACCTCATCTGCCTCAATGGTGTCTCCGGTCTTGGTACGCAGCGCGATCGGACCACCTTTGATCTGGCCGACACCATGATCCATGCCATCAGGACGACGTGCTTGTGCGACCTCGGTAAAAAATTGAATGTCAATGCCGACTTCGGTCAGTTGATCGGTGATCATGTCAGAGACAAATGGCTCGAATTTTCCCAGTAGCAGACCCTCACGAACCAGCATGGTCACCTTCGAGCCCAGGGCATTCATCCAGCTGGCGGCTTCACACGCCACCGGTCCCCCACCAATAATGACCAGTCTGGCTGGCACGTCTCGTACCGCTGTTGCATCCTTGGAATCCCACACGGGAACGCCCTCAAATACCGGCGGAATATTGGCCACCGTGCCGGTTGTCAGAGCAACCACCCGGTTGGCGTGCAGCGTGTGGGTGGCACCATCGGAACCGTGCACTTCCACGCTACGTTCACCATTGAGCCGCCCGTGACCGCGCACCACGGTAATACCGAGGTCTTCCAGCGCCCATTTCTGTTCAGCATCGTGATAATGCGAGACCTTCTCATTGCGCCGTGCCAAGAGGTCATCGGCAACGATCGTCGTCGGGCGTACCCCGGTCAAATGGTGGCTGGCGTTGGCTATTTGAATGGGCCGCAGCAAAGTTTTTGAGGGCTTACAGGCAAAATACGCGCAGTCGCCACCCACCAGATCATGTTCAACAAGGGCTACGCTGAGTCCATTGGCCACCACCTTCTCAGCTAGGGTTTCTCCCACGGGGCCGGCTCCGATCACAATGACGTCGTAACGGTTTTCCGTGCTAATTGGCGAAGTCGTTGACATGTGATGCTCCTTGTCGATAACGAATTGGGTCCACAAGCCGCACAGTTCTGCCCTCCATGGTGCGCATATCCGTTGGCTTTCGTCCAGACCCCCTAGCCACCGGCCGTTACGGGGTGCACAATAGGCACAGAGAGGAGTTGATCGCCGTGACCGACAATCCCAAGCGCCCTCGCGACGACGAAGAAGATCCTGAGGAAACGTCCACAAAACCGGACTACATCAACGACGCCCACCCGGGTGAAGACCGTGAGGACGCCGTCGTTGATGAACAAGGCGAAGAATCTTTCCCAGCCTCCGATCCACCCGCCAACTACTAAATTTTTTTACCAAAAAGATTTTCGTGCCCGGTCACAACATTGTGGCCGGGCACGAACGTGTCAGCACCCGGCAATGCCTATGCTGGCGCGCTGATTCGTGATTGAGTGGAACTATGACTGGTTTCGAATTCAGCGCCCAGGACCAACAATTTTTACAACAGTGCGTGGAGCTGGCCGAAGAGGCCCTGGATAACGGTGATGAGCCGTTCGGTTCGGTGCTCGTGGGCTCCGACGGGGTGGAACTGTTTGCGGATCGCAACCGGGTCTCTAGCGGGGACCATACCCGCCACCCGGAGTTTGAGATCGCTCGGTGGGCGGCCAATCATCTCACCGTCGAACAACGCATGACGGCAACCGTCTACACTTCGGGTGAACACTGCCCAATGTGCGCTGCAGCCCATGCCTGGGTGGGGCTCGGACCCATCGTGTATGCCAGCAGCGCCGCAGATCTAACGCGTTGGTTACAGGAATGGGATATCCCGCCCGGCCCGGTGGCTCCCCTACCGATCACCACCGTGGCACCAAATATTGCCGTGCGGGGACCGTTTGCGGAATACAGCGCGAGGATTCGTACCCTGCAGGCCCGGTTTTATGGCGTTACGGGTATTGATGCGTCTTAGGAACCAACCGGTTCAACCGTCAGGAGTGCCGCCAGATCCGCAATGGTCTTATCGGCCAGGGTGCTCCACAGGGTCAGCCCTGGACGCGGTGGCAGCGCGATAATATTGGGCACTGCAATGGTGGTGATGCCCGCGGCCATCGCCGAAGTCAGACCGGGTTCAGAGTCCTCAATGGCGACCAGTCGATCCAAGCTGAACTCTTCGTCGGCATAATGGTGTTCCATGAGCAGACGAGCACCCAGCAGATACGGATCTGGTGCCGGTTTGCCATGTGCAACCATCTCGCCGGTGACTTGCACGCTGAACGTGTTGTCGGCAAGGTTGGCCACAATTTCATTAGCCAGGGCCGCTTCGCTCATGGTCACCAGTCCCGTCGGGATCCCAGCCTGGCGCAACTGGTCTAAGAGCTCGCGAGCGCCGGGGCGCCACGGAATGGCCTGGCGGGTTTGGCGGATCACCGAACCAATCAGCTGGTCGATAATTTCGCGTGAGGTCAGCATGACGCCGGATTCCTGAGCGATTTTTGCATAGACCGGTAGTGCGCTGCCGACTAATCGGAGAGAATCCTCCTCGCCCCAGGGCACACCCCATGCCGTCATCAATTCGGCCTCGGCCCGAAACCAATACGGTTCGGTATCCACCAGGGTGCC
>NZ_DYXC01000067.1 GCF_020742345.1 Enteractinococcus helveticum
TGAGCCCCCGGCGAATCAATTGCGTGACGAAAATACCGTTCTACCTCGCCGTGGAGGTGTTCAGGCATCATGGAGCGGACGGTGCTGGCGACGTCGGCGAAATGCCGCTGTGCAGCATGTTCTGGATCCAACTCGAGACCGGCGAGTAGATCCTTGTGAAGATAGGTCACCGCATTACCGATTCTTTGTTCCCACAGATGACCCAGGCTGTGGGCCGGGTCAGTGGATACGATTAGCACTCTGCGGCCATGCTTTGCCAAAGCCAAGCCAACAGCACTTGCCATAGTCGTCTTTCCGACGCCCCCTTTGCCGCCAAAGAAGATGAGTCTACGGTCCGTTAACAACATGACATCGTATCCAGGGGCGAACGTTCCATGCCCATCCGGGTGTGCCATTCATGGAAGCGCTCATACATCACCGGCATCAGTTCGGCAGTGTAATACGTAGCAGGGTTGGGCACACCGAGAGCTTCCGAGAAAACCATCATCATAAATAGGTCTTCTTCGTCTCGGGCAGCACGAGCAAAGGTTTGCCGATACGGGCGCGCATAGAACTCATTCAGACCCTCCCCAAAGGCTTTCAAGCGCGCACTCCACCGGTTCCAGAACGAACCGGTGGAGTGTTTGAGCCAACTCATACGGAACTACCTGCGCTAATGTCTTCCATCTGTTCATCGAGATCTAACGGCTGGTTTCGCGTACGAACCATACTGCTGACCGCAGCTAGTACGACCCACACGGCCGCCATCAAAATAATCGCGTCGATGACGACTAGCAACCAGTTGCCTTCTGCAATGAACGTGCCCAACTGGATGATCGCCGCGTACATCGAAACGAAGAACACGAAGATCAACGGGATCAGCACCGGCCATACCGGCCGCTTCGTGCGCAAGAGGATGACAACAAGAATCGACATTGTCAACGCCGCCAACAGCTGGTTCGTAGTACCAAAGAGCGGCCAAATGATCATGCCGCCTCGACCATCGCCACCGGCCGAGAAGGCGAGGGCGAAACCGGTCAGCAGGACGACCAGTGTGGACATGAAGACATTGAGTTTAATGTTGAAGAGTTCGAATATCTCGGCGGTGACGAACCGCTGGAGACGAACTCCTGTGTCCATTGTGGTGGCGGCAAAGAGCACCGCCATCGTCGCAAGGATTGTAGCTGACAGGCTTTCCGGAATGGCTAGACCAGCGTTGAGAATACCACCACCAGCTTGCACGAAGGCAGCAGCTCCGCCCTCGTTGAAGGCAGAATATACTTCTTCCCAAGCAGCCAGGGTGGCAAAACCAGAGGTTGTAGCAACAATCGTTCCCAGTGCGAGTAGCCCTTCACCGACAGCACCGAAATATCCAACTAATCGGGCATCATTTTCGTTATTCAGCTGTTTGGATGAAGTACCGGAGGCGACCACCCCGTGAAAACCAGAAATAGCACCACATGCGACGGTCACGAACAGCAGTGGCATGATGCCCGGTGTTCCTTCTGGCACATTGTGGTTAATGGCGGGTGCCACAACAGTTGGGTTGGAGATGAAGATTGCTAAGTACAACAGGCCCAGCCCGACGAACAGCTGCAGACCGTTGATGTAGTCACGTGGTTGCAACAGCATCCAGACTGGCAGCAGTGACGCAACACCGGCGTAGAGGAACAGGACAATGATCCAAAACGCCGCTGATGACATGCCCAGGATAGTCTCTGGCAAAACGATCGGGAAAATGTCGCCAAGAATGATGAGACCATAAAGTACGGCAACACCGACAACAGAGACCAACGCCAGGTTCCACTTCATCCGGTAGATTGCTTGTCCGATGAGCAACGCAACAGCGATGGCACCCCAGGTTGGAATGACGGCGGTCGGCGTGGAAATCAGCAGGTCGGCGATCACCACGGCAAACACGGCGTTGACCATGAGAAGCAGGAAGAAGATAACGACCAAGAACAGAATCCGACCGGAACCTCCGATATAGCGTCCCGACAACGTTCCAATCGAACGTCCTTTATGTCGGGCCGAGGCCCACAGCGCCCCCATGTCATGCATACCGGCAAAGAACACCGTTCCCAGCGTGACCCATAAGAAGGCTGGCAACCAACCCCAGATCACCGCGACTGCAGGACCTACAATCGGTGCTGCGCCAGCCACAGAAGTGAAGTGATGACCCCACAAGACCCATTTATTCGCCGGAACGTAATCGATTCCGTCTCGATATTTGTGCGCTGGTGTCTCATAAGCTGGGTCGAGCTTATAGACCCGTTTTGACAAAAACTTGGAGTACAGGAAATACCCAAGCACCATCATCAAGACACCAACGATAGCCATAATTAGCGATTGCATTTCTCGACTCCTTCAGCGTGAGTGATGTCTGCAACTTATGCTAATCATCGCTGTAATGATTGTCACGATGTCGACTACGAAATACCGCTTGTCAGCGTAGTCTCACCGACAAGGTGAGCGCCGTCGTCCCTGTGGCATTTTGTCGACATCAAATATTCGACCGTCCTCGGCCAAAAGACCACCGGGGCTTGAACTCCTTGGACTATCAGTCGTTTGACCCGGTCGGTGAAGAAATCGGCCATTTCTGCCCATCCCTGACTATTCCCCTGGAGTCTCATTCAGGGTATTCTCATCCTGACAGGTGCCAAGAGAGCAATAACGATTAACTTTCCGGTGCGCTGATCACACCAGCCAGCACAATGCTCCGGAATACTCTGCGCCTTTCACTTGGAAGGGCTCCATGCACTCACACCGCTCACCGATCTCACGCCTCGATCAAATTCATCAAATCCTCGATAAGGCCTACCAACACCATGGTGGGACCCTCCTCGTGGATGGTCTATCCGGTATGGGAAAAACGTATTTTCTTCGACAACTGGCTGCCGAAGCACATCAACACAATCATTGGTCAGTGACCTTCGTCAACGCCGATCGCATCGAAAACGGCGAACCATATAGCTTCATTGAACGCTTCTTAGCAGCGGGTATCGCCCCCGATTGGGAATTCGAGCCAGATATCCAACAAAAGCCCATCGTGGTGGCACGCGACTGCATCCGGCGTCTGATGAAAACACTCCCCACCCAAGATTCAGGTCACATCATTATTATCGACGACGCACAATGGATTGATCCGGAATCCATTCGGGTGTTGCGCCATATGATCCCGCGGTTTAATCGGCGCAAAGTCCTCATCGCATGTGGCGCGCGAACACCACACGGGCCGTCTTCGCTCGGACAATTTCTGCTCGACTTCTCAGCAGGGCCTCAAGATAAACACATAGCGTTAGAACCCTTGACCGCAGACGATATTCGAGGGCTTGCATTTGCGCGTTTCGGGGTCAGTATTTCGACGTCGAATGCGACCAAACTGCAAGAGTTGTCGGGTGGCTCATTTTTAGGCGTCGATGCGATCTTCAATCAAGTCACTGAAGAGGAGGTTGAGAAGCTACACACCACCTGGAACATCCCGATCAGGAATGTCGATGTGAAAAATCCTTTACTTCGCCAATATGCCGACTTGAGCCAGGCTGCTCGATTAACCGCCCACATCGTATGCGTTGCTGAACATGAAATCTCACCGGAAATATTACGAACCGCCCTGGCACGTCTTGATATAGCCGCGGGGACTGCTGAAGCACTTCGTTCCGGGATTATCCGAGAATCTGACTTCGGACGATCCATAGTGCCCAGTCATGACCTGGTGGCAGCGGCCATGCGTGAGACCGTCGATCCGGTATTTGCTCGTCGAATCCATCAAGTCCTGGCAGATCTTACTGATGGATTCCGTTCTATTCGGCATCTGCTCAAAGGTTCGGAGACGTGGCGCCCGCAGCTCAAGGAACAGGTCGCAACTTACCTCGCCCAGGCCACAGACCACCTGCTTTATGCTAATGCTTCAGAGATCTTGCGCATGGCCTTGAAGTTAGTCAATCAGCCAGCAGAACGTCAGCAGCTGATCACCGAGCTCGTGTTGATCAATATCCGTGCCAAAACCGGTTACCAATGTTTGGATCTGCTGCCCGAAATCGAAGCCATGCCGCACAGTATCCTTGGGGAATTCATGGCCGTGATGCTCAGGGTTTATCTGGTGGAAGAGCAATTCCCACACCAACGAGTCCAGGCAATCCTTGCCGCACCGGCAACAACCCCCGATGAGATGGCGATCCAAGCATTTCTGTCGTTCATGATGGTTATGATGACTATGCGCAGTCCCGACCGCACTGGCTTACTACAGCTCATCCCCATGGCCCAGCAGCTACTCGCCCGCGGCCCGGATCATCCCGAAGAACTCATCGACCAGCGGCTGTCATGGATGGTCACACCGCAAGAAACCACACTACTGTTGGAGTGCTACAAGATCGTGCAGTGGCACCTCAATGGGGACATCGAGACCACAGACCAGGTGCTACCAGACCTTATCCAACGTGTTGCAATACTCGACGATAGCCCTGCCAAGATTGACTGCTTGGTTCCGCTTGCCGGTGCGGCGATGGCAACCGGCGATGCTGTACTCGCTCAGGAACTTTCAGCAAAAGCAGTTGGACTCTTGGAACGCGTTCCGGGTGATCCGTGGGCTGCTGCCACACCGCGCATCATTCTGGCGCATTGCCACATCCTATTTGGCAACTACACATCGGCTACGCGTATTCTGGACGATCTCGAAGAAGTCAGCCACGAAGCGCTGGACTTGGAATCACGGCTCACCGCGGCAGCACTCCGAGCGATTATCGACGTCGTCACCGGCGGTCAACACTACGAACAATACCTCTCCCACGCGACGCGTTCAGCCGAGCTGCATTGGGAACACTATGGTCGTGATCTCAACGTGATGGCTCAGCTTGAGATTGCCAGAACGCAACAAGATTATACCGACGTCGTTGCTTCAGCATCCCGGCCTGAACTGGCCACATTTGCAAACACTCAGCGCGGTTACCTCACTTATAAGGCACATGCTTTGATCTCGCTGAAGCAACTCGATAAGGCCCGGGCATTAGTCAACCAGCTGCGTTCGGAACGTGGCAGCACTTGGTTTGAGTACTGGGGCAGTCTGGATTGGTTGGAGGCTCGGATTGCCGGTGCCTTCGGCGACGTCGAAAATGCTACCGCGCATTTTATAGCCGCGCTTGCCCAGCGCAGTTTCCCCCTGCCACATGCGCTCACCAGTGTGGATTACGGGGAGTTGTTATTGTCGTCCGGACAGGCTCAACAAGCCGAAGCAGTACTGCGAAAAGCCGTTGCCACACTGAAAGAAATTGGTGCTCAGGCCTACCTTGCCAGCGCCCAAGACCTCTTACACCGTGCGGCTCAAACGACTCGCGATATGACATCGCAGGTATTGACTACGATGACTGACCGGGAACAGGAAGTTGCCGCATTGCTGGCCGATGGTCATTCAAATAGGGCAATCGCGGACCGATTAGTCATTTCGGAATCCACCGCGAGATTTCACGTGTCCAATATTCTGCGCAAGCTCCAATTGAATTCGCGTGCAGAAGTTCCACAGTTCTTGCAACAGCTCAGCCCGCAGGAAACCTCCGGGCCGAGTCGTAAGAAGAACCATTAGCGCTGTGGACGGCCCTGCGGCATTTCGTTGGCGGCAACGGCCGGGAATGGTTTGCCGTCATTGTATTTATCCTCGACACGCTGGACTTCTTTCATGACCGCA
>NZ_DYXC01000068.1 GCF_020742345.1 Enteractinococcus helveticum
GATCGTGCAGATCGACATGTGATTGAACTTCTCCATCGATCTCTAGCACCCAGCCGTCGTCATATCCAGAAGGCACGATTCGAATACGTTGGGAAAATTTACTCATCACGTCCTAGCGTAGCGGCAGGTATCGACAAGGCACGACCGTGGGCATGGAATTATTCCAGCGGTATTACTTCGGTACGGTTACGCACCCACTGAGCCGTCTGTGATGTGGGCTGGTGGCAGTCTAAATCGATACCACTGCGTCAAGCGCAACAGTTGGTCGCAGGTGCAGGGGGAGAGTGATCACGACAGCTGAACATCTCTGCCAATGGTTGGCCATGGTAACTCACCACGGCACAGCACCGTCTGGTGAGCAGTTGCTAGCGCCGGAACTTTTTGAGGAAGCACAATGTTCACAGTCGGGGACCGATGGTGCGACACCGCCCTGGCATGGCAGCGGCGAAGGGATGGAACACTACGAGAACATCAATTCGGAAATTATTGCCCTCACCGAGGGCAACACACCGTAAGTCGGGACACTGGTGTTAACGATCCTGGACAAAAACCTGGGACTATTGACCGTGCTGGTGGTAATCCTCATGGTGCGCGGTATCCAAAGAGCTGGCGTCTGGCCACAGCGTCGACCAACATGGCCGAATCGGCGTTACGGGCTGCGGCTTTTTCCTTAGGCCCCCGGGCCGATACTTGCGCGGCTATGATTTGTCCTTCCAAACATCAAAAACACCTCGAATACTACGCTTAACGTTTTCGGGTTCTGGCCAGCTGCGATGGTATTGGTGCTTGCGCTCGCCGTAACTGGCGGGGTGCTACTGACCGTTTGAATCATACGCCATAGTGCGACAGCAGCTGTGGTGCCGATGCGCCAGACGTCAGAGCAACCGTGAAGAGCCGGTTAAGACTCTGAGCCCCTCGCCGAACGCGCCGTGATGGCGATCAGCAAGGGGCTCAGAACGTTGGAAAATCCAGCGGTTAGACGCTGTAGTAGAGCTCAAATTCTTTTGGTGACACCATGGCTTCCATTGGTGCGATCTCAGTTTCGCGTTTCAACTGGATCCAAGTTTCGATGATGTCTTGGGTAAACACGTCTCCGGCCAATAGGAAATCGTGATCTGCTTCGAGCGCATCGATAGCCTCTGCCAGCGTACGTGGCGCCTGCTGAATGTTGGCTGCTTCTTCCGGGGGCAGCTCATAGAGGTCTTTGTCGATGGGCTCTGCCGGTTCGATGCGATTGCGAATCCCATCCAGCCCAGCCATCAATTGCGCAGCGAATCCCAGGTAGGGATTGCCCGATGGATCAGGTGCCCGGAATTCCAACCGCTTTGCTTTGGGGTTGGATCCGGTCACTGGGATACGAATGGCTGCGGAACGGTTGCCTTGTGAATACAGCATGTTGATCGGTGCTTCGTAGCCTTTGACCAGACGTTTATAGGAGTTCACTGTCGGGTTGGTGAACGCCAGAACGGCCGAACCGTGTTTGAGCAAGCCGCCAATGTACCAGCGAGCGGTATCCGATAGGTTGGCATAACCGCGCTCATCATAGAACAGTGGTTCGCCGTCCATCCACAATGACTGGTGGCAGTGCATGCCGGAGCCGCCATCTCCAAAGACGGGTTTCGGCATAAAAGTTGCGGTTTTTCCGGCTTCTAGGGCTGCCCCCTTGACAATGTATTTGAACAGCTGGACGTCGTCAGCAGCACGAACCAGGGTATTGAACTTGTAGTTAATCTCTCCCTGACCACCGGCACCAACTTCGTGGTGAGAGCGTTCCACCTCGAGACCAACCTGGCCTAAGAGCAGCGATATATCGTCACGCAGATCAGCGTGTTTGTCCACCGGTGGGGTCGGGAAATACCCCTTCATGGTTCTGTTGCGGTGGCCTAAGTTGCCGCCTTCGAGCTGTGTGCCGTCATTCCAATAGGCTTCATCAGAATCGATGCAAACAAAGGTTCGGTTAGGTTGATGTGCTTCAAAACGGACACTGTCGAAGATATAGAATTCGGCCTCAGCAGCAAAAATTGCGGTATCGGCAATGCCTGTTGCCGCTACGTAGTCTTCAGCGCGCTGGGCTACCGAGCGTGGATCTCGAACATAGGCTTCCCCGGTGCGCGGTGACAAGATGGAAAACGACATACACAGGGTTTTATGTTTACGGAAAGGATCCACAAACGCTGTTCCGACGTCAGGGATAAGCTGCAGATCGGAGTCGGCGATACCGGCAAAGCCCGGGATAGATGATCCGTCGAAGAGCTGGCCGGTAGTGAAGAAGTCCTCGTCTACTGATTCAGCAGGGACGTTAAAGTGGTGCTGGCCGCCGATCAAATCAGTGAAACGAATGTCAACGAAGACCACCTCCTCGTCCCGAATATAAGACAAGACTTCTTCTGGTGAGGTGAACATTGTCACTCCATTCATTGCGTACACGATGGTTCAAGCTTAACGACTTTGCACTATACAATGAAGTTCTCAGCCACACGAGACGCAGAATGCGGTCTGGGGCACATTGGACTTGCCTCGACCAATATCCTGCCGACGACGCGGAACAACTAAGCTGGAGCCGATGAGCAACGCACAATATTCTTCTAGAGAAACCCGTTGGGCTGGCGAGTTTTTGGGTCTTCCAGAATCCGGTCCTGCCTCCGCTGCTTCCTATCCGCGCCGAATTGGTGCCCTGTTTGTGGATTGGTTTATTGCTTCAGGTATTGGCTTGATGCTTGCGTCCGGGAATCAATGGCTGGTACTGGGCGTCTTTGTCGTCTTGCACTTCGCACTGTTGTGGTTGTTTGCTACCACACTTGGAAAATTGCTATTTCGCATTCAAGTTGTTCAAGTTGGTGGGGCCCCAGTCAAGCTGTACCAGGCAGCCATCCGTGCGGTACTGCTGGGTTTGGTCGTACCGGCCCTGATCATCGACCGAGACGGTCGGGGGCTGCACGACAAAATGGCCGGTACTGTAGAGATTCAAATGTAATCTCCACAATACCGACCAGTCACCAGCACTACCGGGGTCTCCGGACTAGCGGCCTCGCATTGACTTGCGGTCTGGACGCATCCGGTAAGGGTCAACGCCCTTTGGAATACCGAGGGTATTCTTGGGCAATGAGGAAATACGCTGCTCAACGGCACGCACTTCGTGACGATTCAACGTCTTCTTCATACGTTTGATAGTCGATTTGACCTCGTGCAATTCTACTTCGCTGGGTCCCTTGCCAACTTGCAGTACACGAATCTCAACGTTTGGCAGAAAACGTTCCATATGCTTTCGCTGCTTGTCCGCTAATTTCTTAGCGCGGTTATAGTCACCATCCGCGACCAAGACGACACCAGCTTTGCCGGTGGCACGGAACACTGTTTCTTGAGTCCGTGGATTCACAGCGATAGGTTCGTCTTCAACGACCCAGCCGCGGCCCAATTGTGACAGGGCAGCACCAGCAGCGCCCGGCCGTCCATCAATTTGAGCAAAAGCGGCCTTCTCGGCCTTTTTGTTCATGATGATGATGGCAGCAAGCAGACCCAGTGGAATGAACATCAGTGTCCACAACACCGGTGAACCAGTCAGCAGACCAATCACCAGACCGACCAGCAGGGCAGCAACGAATGCGCCCAGCATCCACCAGACCACTGACGGATCGTATTTGCGCGTCATTTTAAAGACATCGCCGATTTGCTTAAAGAAACCCCGTTTATTGGCCTTGCTAGCCTTCTTGCGTTCCTTTGCTTCGAGTTTCTCAGCCTTACGACGGGCTTTTTGCTCAGCCTTGACGGTCTTTATGTCCTTTTTTGGCGCTTGTGATGCGCCGGAAGATTTCAGTTCAGCCATGATAAACCCATTCTAGCCCTAACACCTGTGGATAACTCAATCGTACCTATCCGCTTTCAGGCATCATAGATGCATACCTGTCCCAGGAGGTGAACCGTGAATGTACCCTTAGCCAAGCGTCCCAGCCTATTGATGGAACGGGTGTCTACGCGGTTAGCACCGAAATCGCTAGAAACACTTGACCAGTGGGGAGTAATAAGGCATCTAGGATCGGGCAGTAGTGCGGAGGTCTGGCTGCTTGAAGATAAGATCCATCGTCGCCAGGTCGCGTGTAAGACACCACGCGATTGTGGACTGGCTGGTGAACTTTCGAAGGAAGCGAAGCTGGCAGCGCAGCTATCGCATGAGAATATCATTAGACCAATCAATGTCGGTGATGACCCAGAACTGAGCTCCTTAAAAGAAGCAACCTTTTGGGAGTTTCTTGCCGGAGGTACTCTGACAGATCTGGTGGGGGCTACGGGACAGCTCAGTATTGCTCAGACTGTGACCGTTGTACTGCCGATGATTCAAGCAGCCCAGTACTTACTGGCTCGCCAAATCGTCCACGGGGATATCTCACCGCGCAACATTCTGTTTGACCTTACTGGACGCCCTGTGCTGATCGATTTCGGTGCTACGCGGGCTACTGCCCATCAGCATGCGCGTACCGGGACACCGGGATTTGTCGCACCCGAGCTCGTTCTGCCAACATCTCGGCAAGTGGGGCTGGACGCCAGTGCAGACATTTATGCTTTAGCCGCAGTGGCATGGTTCTGTCTGACAGGTAGGGCTCCTGGGGCACCTGAGCACCGGGTCCCGCTGACCACGTTACGGCCCGAATTGGACCCGGAAATCTTCGAGGTATTAGAAGCAAGTTTGAGTGCAAACCCGTTGATGCGTCCGGATCTGGACCAACTACTGGATTCGGTCGCACAATGGGCAATACCAGAACCCGTTGATCTGTATGCATCGGTAGGGGAACAATACGAGCTGGTATTGCCCACCCGACAACCGGAATTCGATGCTAAGCGAAAGCGGACTTTCAAACTTAAGAAAGCCGCCATCATAAGTCCCGGTGGGAGATCTCGCAGCCGAACGACTCCTAAGAAAGATCGAAGCCGAGTGCCCCAGCGGATCACCATCGCACTGGGTAGTTTCCTGCTGGCCTGTGGGGTTGTGTTCACTATGACTCATGAAGCCGATTCTGTTCACTATTCTTCAACTGCACGCGACCAAATCGCCGACGTTTCAGGACAGGAAGATTTTCAAGCGGTCTTAGACGAGCTTGCAAAAGCGCGAAGTGCTGTGTGGGCGGCAACCGCACCCGACCAGGTCGAACAGTATGCGCTGATTGATTCAGAAATTTTTCATGATGACGTAGAACTTCTCAGCGTATTAGCAGAGGCAGGACACTATCTCGAGGGGATTCGCATGCGTGCAGGTCTAGACCGCGTGAGTCGGTCTGGTGACATCACCGTGTTGTCCGTGACGTGGCGGATCGATGGTTATGTGCAGCGGGATGCAGCTGGCGAAGCGATTCAGCAGATAGAGCCTCACCAGGAAGCTATTGAACTCGAGCTCGTCGAGACCGCCAACGGTTGGCGCATGGTGGCCGTTGGCTAGGAAACCACGTGCGAGCCGACAAAACAAATGCCGCAGAGAAAAATCTCTGCGGCATTTGAACGGTATTTACAGTGCTAGACACGCCATAGCGTTGCGACGAGTGCAGCGATCACAGCAGTTCCACCGGTGGCGTGAGCCAAGCCAGTAGATATTTCTTCACCACGGTTGATCTTGCGACGACCAAGGAGCGCGGTAACGAAAACCATCAGACCCAAGACGAGTTTAATGGTCAATTTCATACGGAGTGCCCCATCAGGGTCACCGATCATTTCAGCGAGTCCGAATAGGACGACGCCGGAGATGATCATGAAAATCGCTCCATACCACTGGGACTTGGTCACTGTTGGGTTCTTGAAGTTGGCGAGCCAACCCCCAACGATGGCTGCCATCGACAGGATGTGAATCGCAATGAAGATTGTTTGTACAATTTCCATAAAGCTACTGTGGTTCCTTTCAGAGACCCAGCTGGCCACCGAATTCGCCGCCTTCTAGACGGTTCTTCAGTTGGGTCATGAAGCGACCGGCATCGGCGCCGTCAACGATACGGTGATCATAAGTCAGCGAGAGATACATCATGTGACGAATAGCGATAACATCGTTACCTTCGGCATCGGTGCTGACCACTGGACGTTTGACGATGTTGCCTGGGCCAAGGATGGCAACCTGGGGCTGGTTGATGACCGGAGTATCAAACAGCGCACCGAAAGAACCAAGGTTGGTAATCGAGAAGGTACCACCGGACAGCTCGTCTGGTTTGACCTCGCTGTCGCGAGTACGCAGTGCCAAATCGGAGATCGCGTTAGCGATACCCGTCAGGTTCAGGTTGCCTGCCCCCTTGATAACCGGAACCATCAGTCCCCGTTCGGTATCAACGGCAATGCCGATGTCTTCGCGGTCATGATAGGTAATTTCCTTGGTTTCAGCGTTGTACTCAGCATTAAGTGCAGGATGTGCGCGCAGAGCTTCAGTAGCGGCCTGGGTAATGAACGCCAAGAAGGTAAGGTTGACGCCGTTTTCAGCTTTGAAACGCGCCTTCACCTGGTTACGTAGGTTGACAATGCGCGTCATATCGATTTCGTGGACCTGGGTCAGCTGTGCTGAAGTCTCCAACGACTCGACCATACGATCGGCAATGACCTGACGAATACGAGGTGCCTTCTCAGTAGTACCACGCTTGGATGGATCGACGGAAGATACTGGATCTGTTGGAGCAGGACGAGAAGCAGCAGGAGCGGCAGTGGCGGCAGTGGCAGGTGCAGCAGCGGCCGGAGCTTCCTGACGGGCTTCATATTCCTTAGCGGCAGCGGCTGCTAGGACATCCTGCTTGCGGATGCGGCCACCAACACCGGTACCGGTTACTTCGGCAAGGTCGACATCCTGTTCACGGGCCAGACGACGGACCAGTGGGGTGACGTAACCGTCGCCGCGTGGTGTCTCTTCCGGCGAGGACGGGGCCTTTTCTGCTGGTGGTGTAGGAGCCGGGGTTGGTTCTGGTTTCGACGCAGCTGGCTGTGTTGGTTCCTCAGCAGGTGCTTCTTCAGCCTCGGGTGCTTCATCGGCACGAGCCGAAGCTGGTTCTGGTTCTGGTTCTGGTGCAGGGGCTGGTGCTGCGGCAGCTCCGTCAGATGAACCGACTAAGGCGAGAACCTGTCCTACTTCAACATCTTCGTCTTCCTGGACTTTGATCTCCAGGACAGTACCGGCGACCGGGGATGGGATCTCAGTATCGACCTTATCGGTAGAGATCTCTACGATAGGTTCGTCGACCTCGATAGTGTCGCCTACTTCTTTGAGCCAACGGGTGATCGTACCTTCGGTGACGGATTCGCCCAGTTCAGGCAGAGTGACTTCTTGCGTGTCGCCGGAGCCACCACCGCTTGCTGGAGCAGATGCCGGTTCAGCAGGGGCTTCTTCAGCTGTCTCTTCCGTCGGCTCTTCAGCTGCTGAATCATCAGTAGGTGCATCCGAGGCGGATTCACCTTCCTCACCGATGACTGCCAGTGCCTGACCGACTTCAATGTCTTCGTCTTCCTGGACCAAAATTTCCAGGACAGTGCCGGCGACCGGGGATGGGATCTCGGTATCGACCTTATCGGTAGAGATCTCTACGATAGGTTCGTCGACCTCGATAGTGTCGCCTACTTCTTTGAGCCAACGGGTTACGGTACCTTCAGTTACCGATTCGCCCAGTTCTGGCAGAGTAATGGTTTCAGACATTCCGTCCGGTTTCCTCTCTATTCCTCTTATAATGCTCAACACGTTCAGTGTTTATGCGCTGGTGGCTGCCATGGTGGTGCAACCATCTGGATGACTAGGCGTGCAACGGGAATCCGTTGAGCATCATGGCTGCTTCACCCAGGGACTCGTTCTGAGTTGGGTGGGCATGGATGAAGTGGGCGACATCTTCTGGATATGCTTCCCAGTTGACGATCAGCTGCGCTTCACCAATTTGTTCTGAAATACGGTCGCCGATGCCGTGTACACCAACGATAGGACCGTGCTTCTGACGAACCATCTTGATAATACCGGTGGTACCGATGATGGATGACTTGCCGTTGCCGGCAAGGTTGTATTCCACGGTTTCGACGTTGTCTTTGCCGAATTCTTCTTGGGCAGCCGGTTCGGTCATACCCACGGAGATGATTTCTGGGGTGGTAAAAGTAACGCCAGGGATGTTGCGGTCTTCGACCTTCAGGGGGTTATTGCCCATGATCTCTTCGATGACGAAGTTACCGTGCTGATAACCGCGGTGAGCCAACTGCTTACCCTTAACGATGTCGCCGATCGCGTAAATGTTGCCAACACCGGTGTGCAAGCGCTCATTGACGGCGACGTGGGCACGATCCATTGGGATGCCAACTTCTTCGTAACCCATGTTTTCAGTATTTGGTTTCCGGCCGGTTGCAACCAAGCAGATTTCGGCTTCGAATTCTTTACCATCTGCCAAAGTGACTTTCACACCGGTGTCGGTTTCTTCAACTTTTTCGAAGAAGACTCCCAGGTTGGATTTGATGCCGGCTTTGCGGAAGCTACGAGTGAGCTGCTTGATAATTGCAGGGTCTTCGTTTGGTACCAGCGAATCTAAGCCTTCGATAATCGTCACGTCGATGCCAAAGGAATTCCATGCGGAAGCGAATTCAGAACCGATCACACCGCCACCCAGCACGATTGCAGATTTTGGTGTGTAATCCAGCTGCAGTGCTTCGGTGGAGGTAATGATTTTGTCCGAGACGGTCAGACCCATGGTGTTGGAAACGGAACCAGAGGCGAGGATGATGTGCTTACCGGTGTATACGGTGCCATCAACATCAATTTGATTTTCAGATACCAGGCGACCGTTGCCGGCAATAGTAGTCACCTTACGCATTTTCAGCAGACCCTGGAGGCCTTTGAATTTTCCGTCAACAATGCCGTTTTTGTATTCGCGGACGGCCCCCATGTCGACGGTCTCGAAGCTGGCTTTGACACCAAATTTCTCAGAAGACTTGGCGTTATTTGCCACATCAGCCGCGTGCAAGTACGCCTTGGTTGGGATACAACCATAGTGGAGGCAGGTACCACCAACCTTGTCTTTTTCAATAAGACCTACGGTTAGCCCGTGGTGTACGGCGCGTAAAGCCGCACCATAACCGGCGGATCCACCGCCGAGAATTAGTACGTCGAATTCTGTAGCGGTTTCAGTCACGATTGATGCTCCTCATCTATGCGGAGGTTCGCCCCGCAGTTGTCCTCGTTATTGGTTTCCAACCACGCGTCCTTTGACTTAGTAATGCCTGGAGTCACCACGGCAGTTTTTTGGACACTTGATCTTAACCTTATCGGTTCGTACCGGTGTTGTTCCATAAGCTGAGCCACGTTAACTCAGTTGATGGGTCTCTCATCAATCTGGGTCTGACACCCGGTAGTAAACATAAGACCGTTGGGCTACCACGATCGGTAACACAACGGCCTTATGCAATGTATTTAGTTGTCGCGATTCGCAACAAATTCGATCAGGGTACGAACCATGGCACCGGTGGCATCTTTGGCGGTGTAACCACGTGGGCTGGATTCATTAAATGACGGCCCGGCAATATCCAAGTGCGCCCAGGGGGTGTCACCGACGAATTCTCGCAAAAAGGCTGCTGCCCCTTGCATCCCACCGTATCGTTCACCGGTGTTTTTTAGATCGGCGACGTTAGAATCGAATCCTGCACGCGCTTCTTCTGGAATCGGGATATCGACGACGATTTCGCCGGTCGTTGCTGCAGCATCAGCCAGTTCTGAGCGAACGTCTTCGGCGCCCATGATGCCGGTGGTCCGTACACCCAGAGCAACCATCGCAGCACCGGTCAATGTGGCAATATCGACGACGACGTCAGGGTTTTCTTCGGTGGCGGCCACTAGTGCATCGGCCAGTACCAGACGACCTTCAGCATCGGTATTCATAACCTCAACCGTGGTACCGCCGCGAATCGTCAAGATATCTGAAGGCTTAATGCCTGTACCCGATGGCATATTCTCTGCCATGGCAAGCCAACCGGTTACGTTGACGTCCAACCCGAGTTCGGCGACAGCGTGCAGCACACCAGCTACTGTTGCGGCACCGGCCATATCCGATTTCATGGTCTCCATCGAACCAGCGGGCTTCAATGAGATGCCACCGGTGTCGAAAGTTATGCCCTTACCTACAAGAGCGACGTGACCTTTGGCATTATTTGGGGTGTATTCCAACTTGACTAACCGTGGAGGGTTCGCTGAGCCCTGGCCCACACCCAAAAGTCCACCGAAGCCACCTTCAGCAAGAGCTTGTTCATCGTAGACTGTGGCCTTCACATTGGAATTCTCTACTAGCGCTTCGACTTCTTGAGCAAATGTGCCGGGGAACAGATGCGATGGTGCGGTATTGACGAGATCGCGAGTAATAAAAGTTGCCCGTGCAACGGCACTGGCGCGCACCAGCAGCGTGTCGGCCTCGGCTAGTTCAGTGACGATTTTCAGATCTACACCATTGGTCTGTTCTTCATCGCCGTTGTCTTGTTTGGTTTTATATCCGTCGAATGAATAGGTGCCCAGTGCGGCTCCTTCCGCAATTGCGGTCAAACGTGCAGCACTATCAGCCGGCAGCGCGATGGTGATTTCGGTGGTCCCAGCCAATTTCGCGGTTGCTGCGCCAGCAGCCCGACGAAGCGCTTCAGCAGAAATCTCTCCTGCAGGGGAGTTGTCCAACATTGGGGTGCCTTGGGCAGGGGCGTCGGCGGAACCCAGCCCGGTTAGAACCACGATTTTTGTATCGAAGCCGGTCGTCGAACCAGCAACCCGGGTGACTTCATCGGCCTTGCCTTTGACCCCGAGTGCTTCAAGCTGGTCTTGAAGGCCAGACACCGCGTTCTCATCCAGACCGGGGGCAACAATAACCGGACCATCGTCGGTGGATTCCACACCAAGTACGAGGGCTTCGGTTTGATCGATTGTGGTGGTAGCGGTCAGGTCTATAGCGAACTCGGCGATGAAACCATTGGAAGCGGCGTTTTGAGCCACGAAATCACGTCCTTGCGATTGCAAAATAGATACGATTGGTGACTCCATCATAACGACCCAGCTCAGTTTGCCAGCGGAATAAGTGACATGGCCCTTGTGTTCTGTTAAATAGTGTCAAGCAGCATTGTGTTCACTAAATAACGTCAGGAGTCTGCGTGCTCGATCCGGTTGATCTGATTCGAATGTCGTCGTCAGCTAAGGAGTTATTGGCTGGCAGCGGCCAAACCGACGACGGCGATAACGAATCCCCGTCCCTACACGGCCTCGATTTGCTGGTCGTGTTTTCTGGGTATCTCGATGCGGGCAACGTTTCGACGCAATTGGAAAATGTGCTGCTCGAGCGTCTGGACCATCAACGTCTCGCAACCTTTGATACAGACCAACTTCTGGACTACCGGGCACGCCGTCCACATCTTCGATTTGATGGACAGCGCTTCTACGACTATGAAACCCCCGAATTAGCATTACATCTGCTAAAAGATCAGATGCAAAGACCGTTTTTGATGCTCAGCGGCCCCGAGCCTGACTATCAGTGGGATCGTTTCGTGGCGGCCGTGATGATTCTGGTTGATCAGCTCAATGTAAACCTGGTGACGTTCGTGGATGCTGTCCCACTACCGGTTCCTCATACTCGCCCACTTGGCGTGACCACGCATGGCACGGCCAAAGAACTCCTTGAAGGACTGGCAACGTGGGCACCGAAAGGCCGCATCGCCGCAGGCACCGCACAACTGCTGGAACTTCGAGCAGCTGAAGCTGGTCGTCGTGTCAGCGGTTATACCGTACATGTGCCCCATTATCTGGCGGATGCAACCTATCCACAGGCTGCGGTTGCGGCACTAGAGTACATTGGTGCTGCCATGGGGCTGATGCTGCCGACCGAGGAGCTGCGCGAATCGGGACGTGAAGTCGAACAACAGATTGCAGCACAAGTGCAAAATCGGCCCGATATCGCAGCAATGCTGCAGCACTTGGAAGAACGCTTTGACGAATACGCGAAAGAACATCAATCCCGTAGCCTCCTTCTGGATCAGGACCAACAGATGCCGGACGCGGAAGAGATTGGTTCGGCGGTTGAGTCCTATTTGAGCAGTCAGGTTCAACACGATGATGCCGGCCAGGCCGTCGATCGTCACACCACTGTGAATACCGGAAACATTGATGAACCGCCATCTGAACCCATGCGGCCCTCTCGAGCTAATGTCGGCCCCGATAGCGTTGAATTCATCACCGACTTCTATAACGCTAGCGAAGATAATGAGCAACCCGAAGACGCTGAAGATGATGAAACTGACTGATTATCCACAGCTTGTCCGACAACTCGAACCCAGCGCCGAGTTATCCACATTCGGCAACTGAACTCACCCGGAGTCACCGAAAGTGTTTCATGCTTGGGTCATGAGACCTGAGCAAAATGATTTTTCTGTTCCCATCACGAACGACTCGCCCCAGCACCCACCTCATCATCTAACGCCGACACGGTACGCGCTCACAGATGAGCCCAATACTGGGAGCTTGGCAGATGCATCCAGCCATGAGTTGACCCGTCGTCTTCGGGTGAGTACTCCCGAAGAGCTACTGGCCTACGTTCAAAGTACCTTGGGGTTTCGGCCAACCGATTCTTTAGTTATGGTGGCGTTTGCCCAACGTCAGCTTTCCACGGTAGTCCGCTGTGATCTACCAGAAGCTCTGGACAAGATGCTGCAGTCCGACACCCTTGAAAGTGTTACTTTCTTTGATTTTGGTATTACCGAGACACAAGAACAGCAGCTGATGGAGCTGGGCAAATATCTAGGCCAACTCATGGCTCGTGAACCATCGACCACTGGGTGTCTCTTGGTTTATATGGCCACCGAGGTGAGTGTCTCAAACTCTCACGCACTTGCAGTCACAGACACGGTCAATGGGATATTAACCGCCCAGTTCGGATTGCAGGGCGTCCCAATCGAAGAGTCTTGGCTGATTCACCACGACCAGTTATGGCATTTGCGTTGTGCCGTGACGACTGACTGTAAAATCCGGGGAGAGGTTCTGAATGATCCTGAATCTACGGAGCTTTTTCAGGAACTCGATCCACAAGGGCAAACACGGTCGCGGCCTCAAGGACCAGCCCAGAAGCTGATTTTCCCGCCAACATTATCGGCTAGTTCGAAGGATGTTGTACCGACTCAAGAACTCCTGGAACAACGCCCCAAGGTTGTATTAAATTGGCTGCAGCGCTGGGACGAGCACCTGGGACAGGGGCCGCAAATGTTACACACGGATCAAGTCGCTGAGTTGTTATCGGCAATAGAACATCCAAGACTTCGCGATGCGGTGCTCGCAGTTGCATGCTTCGACGTTCAAACTGCGATTCGCGGCATGCTGGCACTAGAGCAATTTCCTAACCAGCTAGCACTTGTTGCGGGGGAGCAAAGCAATATGCAAGATGGTCTAGCTACCAGAGGGTGTCTGTTGGGGGAGTCCGATCGGATTCCGGACTGGCAGCGTATCGCAGTCCTGGAGCGTCTGTGCCATCAGTTGCTACCTTTAGCCGACCATCGTTCCGGTGGTGGGCTCTCTGGGATGCTGGTGTGGATTGAGTGGGTGCGAGGTCGGGGTAGCCTTGCTTTAGACTATCTCCGCCAGGCTCGTAAGCATTTCCCCACAGAACAGATCTTGATCGGCCTTGAAAATGTTCTGCGGAATGGCAGAGTCGCGGCTTGGGCCACACGAGCAGAAAGTGCATGGTCGCCACGAAACGCAGCCTGAGCAGTGCGATACGTCAATGACGCGTAACTGCGGGAACCTGTGGCATAATGTTCTGATCTAACGGCTGTGTGGAAAAACTTTTTTGAAAGTTTTTGTCACGATGGGAACAATTCCATCACTTAGCGCGTTACACGTACCAGAGACCCTGCATCCGTACTCGTACATCGGTCGACATCTTGTGTGAACCGGGACGTATTGTGATTACTTCACAACGGACTTGACAGGGTCATAGGTGTGTTGATCGTGTGTGAGTTTATTACTCATACGGCTGCCAAGGAAAGGACCTGAGTGACTACTACTCCAAAACAGGCTACTGCCCAGAAAGCTTCTGCTGTAAAGAAGACCACAGCTAAAGGGACGACAAAGAAGGCAGCTGCTACCAAGAATGGTAAGAAAACGACCATGGCTTCCGAAGAATCAAACCTTGAAGAAGAATTCGTCGAAGACCACGATATAAACGTTGAAGACGAAGAAGACTTAGAAATCGACGACGTAGACGAAGAAATCGTCGAAGACGAAGAAGATGACGAAGAGGAAGAAGTAAAGAAAACAGCTGGTCCTGAAAAACCAGACGTTGCATCCACCATCAAAGCCGGTGGTTTCGTTGTCTCAGAAACAGAAGAAGACGCTCCGCAACAGCGTGCAGTCAATATCGTCGGTGCAACCGCAGACCCGGTCAAAGACTATTTGAAACAGATCGGTAAAGTCGCGCTGCTCAATGCCGAAGAAGAAGTCGATCTTGCAACCCGTATTGAAGCCGGCCTATATGCCGAGCATAAGATGCAGACAGAAGACATGTCTGACCCACGACTTCGCCGTGATATGCAGCTGATCATTGCTGATGGTCGCCGTGCAAAAAACCATTTGCTTGAAGCAAACCTTCGTTTGGTCGTTTCGCTGGCCAAACGCTACACCGGCCGTGGCATGCTATTTCTGGACCTGATTCAGGAAGGCAACCTCGGGTTGATCCGTGCAGTTGAAAAATTCGACTATACCAAAGGGTTCAAATTCTCGACCTATGCCACTTGGTGGATTCGGCAAGCTATCACGCGCGCCATGGCGGACCAGGCCCGAACCATCCGTATCCCCGTGCACATGGTCGAAGTCATTAATAAGCTGGCCCGTGTGCAGCGGCAGATGCTGCAAGATCTCGGCCGTGAACCTACCCCCGAAGAATTGGGCACCGAGCTGGACATGACTCCTGAAAAGGTCATCGAAGTTCAAAAGTACGGTCGCGAGCCAATTTCATTGCACACGCCGCTAGGTGAAGACGGCGACTCGGAATTTGGCGACCTCATCGAAGACTCCGAAGCGGTTGTGCCGGCTGATGCTGTTGGATTCACACTGCTGCAAGAACAGTTGCACTCCGTTTTGGATACGTTGTCAGAACGTGAGGCAGGTGTGGTTGCTATGCGTTTCGGACTCACCGATGGACAACCCAAGACCTTAGACGAAATTGGAAAAGTCTACGGTGTGACGCGCGAGCGTATTCGTCAAATTGAATCCAAGACGATGTCCAAGCTACGTCACCCATCCCGGTCACAGGTACTGCGTGATTACCTAGAGTAAATGAGGCCTTGGTCGGAAACAAGAAATCGAGTAACTCTACAACGTCACTCGATTTCTTGTTGACCCAAATCAACCCGGTTCAATCATGAGACACCAAAAACCTCCGCACCAACGCTATGACATTGGTGCGGAGGTTTTGTATTAATAACCGTGCGCGGTGTACTAGTTACAACCGGCCAAACTTATAGACTCGCAGAGCGTTCTTCTTCGAGACGCTTGGTCTCATCCTGCCACACAGCAGCTTGCGGACGAAGGCTCTCTTCAACCTGGCGTGCGTGGTGAGCACAGAAGTACAGTTGGCCGCCCGAAGGTAATACTGCACGAACGTAAGCTTGGGCTCCGCAACGGTCGCAACGATCGGCGGCGTTGAGGGTTGGCTGCTCAAGACTAGTTGCCGTGGACATTGGGCCTCCTAATTTGTGGTCCAAACTCTGTTAGGTTGGTCCTTCCATCCTGACAGGTTATTTCATTCCTGTGTAGAACAACGCACTGACCATATGTTTTATGCCCGATTGTACTGAGACAGCCACCGGCAAACACCAAGCATAATGTCAACGTTGTATCCCACTGGTCATGCATGCATATCCAGTGGATCCATATTGCCAGTTGGTTGTGGATTCTCAAAGATCTGGTCAGCGCCATACGCGCCAGGCGAAAGAAGTCTCCTGGCTGCTTCACTTAGTGTTCAGAGACAGCATAAATCCCAGATCTGCGGCAGATACCCACTATTCTTACTAATGTCGATTATTTGTAAACAGCAGATGAATGCTGTTGAGAACGATGCAGACTTCTGTGAATTATCCTCTGAAAGGGTTCAACACTTCGTGGTCAAACAAGCCGAGTACAGCGCGCGAAACTTATCAGTCCTGGAAGGACTCGAAGCGGTGCGCAAACGTCCGGGGATGTATATCGGTTCCACCGATTCACGCGGCCTCATGCATTGCCTTTGGGAGATCATCGACAACTCTGTTGATGAAGCGCTTGCAGGTTACGGTCAGTCCATCGATATCACCTTATTTGCTGACGGATCAGTTGAGGTGGCAGACAATGGCCGCGGTATCCCTGTAGATATTGAACCACGCACCGGCCTTTCAGGTGTAGAAGTTGTTTTCACTAAGCTGCACGCCGGTGGTAAATTCAGCTCCGAGTCTTATGCGGCGGCAGGCGGTTTGCACGGTGTTGGGGCTGCAGTTGTCAACGCGCTGTCCTCACGCCTGGATGTTCAGGTCACTCGTGGCGGGAAGGTCCACCAGCTGAGTTTCCAACGAGGTAAACCAGGACAATTCCACGATAAAGGGAAACCTCGACCTGAGGCTGCCTTTACCCCGTTGAAGTCAGGATCTGAAGTTGACGTTGTTGGTAAAGCCAAGCGCGGGTTAACCGGCACCAAGATCAGGTATTGGGCTGATTCACAGATTTTCACCCCCGA
>NZ_DYXC01000069.1 GCF_020742345.1 Enteractinococcus helveticum
GCATAGAATTTCGGGGCGGAATCCACCAGGTGGGTTCCGCCCCGAAGCGTTTAACCCGGCCCGTATCTGGCAGAGCAGACTAAGATGGGCTTTGTGACTTCAACAGATCAACCATTATTGTCCGGCGCGGATATCCGCAAACTCGCCGATATCCTCGATCTTCGACCCACAAAAACACTGGGGCAAAACTATGTGATCGACCCAAATACGATCCGCAGAATCGTAGATGCAGCCGACCTGAAGTCCACCGAGCACGTCTTAGAAATCGGCCCCGGGCTGGGGTCGCTCACCCTGGGGCTGATAGATGCTGCTCAGGCGGTTACCGCCGTCGAAATTGATCCACCGGTTGCAGCACGACTTGCCACCACTGTTGAAGAATACCGGGCCGGCAGCGCGCACAGGTTAGCTGTGATCGAAGGAGATGCCATGCGCATCAGTGCTGCCGATATTGCGGCTGCTGCGCCCCAAGCAGCCGCTGGGCCACCCACCGCGATCGTGGCGAACCTTCCCTATAATGTGGCCGTACCGGTCATGCTGCACCTGTTGGCAGAGCTGCCCAGCATCCAACACGGTTTGGTCATGGTTCAACAAGAGGTCGCCGAACGGCTCACCGCCCAACCTGGTAGCAAAATCTACGGTGTCCCCTCGGTGAAAATGGCCTGGTACGCGCACGCAACCTACGCCGGCACGGTTGGCACCAAAGTCTTCTGGCCCGCCCCACGCATCACATCGGGTCTGGTGCAATTCACCGCTCGAAAACCACCTGCCACCACGGCGACTCGAGCCCAGGTCTTTGAAGTCATCGATACGGCTTTTGCCCAACGCCGCAAGACACTGCGTGCTGCGCTGAGCAACTGGGCTGGTTCGGGTGCGGACGCCGAAGAACTCTTGGTGGCAGCAGACGTGGACCCCAAAGCTCGCGGCGAGGTGCTGGATATTGAGCAGTTCTCGCGCATTGCCGAACAAAAACAGCTCAGGGATACACCATGAGTGCACACGCTGCTTCCGATTCCCGCTTTGTGGTCTCCGCCCAAGCACCAGCCATGGTAGCGATCGCCACAGCAGTCGGTACCCCAAGTTCATTCGATGAAGCGGCTGTTGCACACCTCAAACTAGCAATCTCACGGTACGACGTCGCCGTCGTTGAAGCCCGAAAAGATAAAGAAATCTTCATCAGCTTTGAAGACGGGTTCCAAAACCTCATCGACTACGGTGATATTCCTCAACAGGATATGGCCCAGATCTTTCGTGCTATCGACGAGCTACGTACCCACCTGCAGCGACCCCGAGAAATCTCGGGACTAGATATCACCATCCAGAAAAACATTCCCTTTGAAACACACTTAGGCGGGCGTGCTGCCAGTACCGCAGCCGTGTTAGTCGCCCTTGCGCGACTCTGGCATGCCTCCGTGGCTCGCGAGGACTTGATACGGCTGGGCAACCGGATCGGTGACGGCGTGGCCGAAGCGCTCACCGGTGGAGCGCTGATCACCCACTACAGTGCCGATGAGCAATTGCAGACCCCACTGCTGGTACAACGGGAACTTGCCATGGTGATCGTGCCTGCCGCCGTGGATATCGAACCCCAAGAGATGTTCCAAAAAGTCACCGTGATCCGCCAGACCCAATCCGATGCTCATGATCGAAGCAACCTGGAATTTGATTCGAAACTGTTGCACGCCGTCACTCACGGCGAAGCCGAGCAAGTCGCGCTGATGATGCACAATGATTTTCAAAGTGCGCTAGTGAGCATCCTGCCGGAGCATAATGATTGGTTGACCGCCGGCATGAACGAAGGGGCTCTGGCAGCTCAGACCATCGGGGTAGGCGCCTCCTTGGTGTTCATGACCGAAGATATGTCACAAGCCATAGAGCTGGCTGAACGTTTCGAAGAACACATGGAGATCTCCGCGGTTGCCGAATACGGCCCGGTCGCCGGAGCTCATCTACTATAGCGATTCTTCGTGCCCAGAACGAAGCACAGCTACGTCCTAGCGGGCGTCCACTATTATTGATGACGATATGGTGCATCTTTTAGGGGCAGAAGCCCTCCACTTTGAATACCCGACCCAACAAGTCCTAGATTCCGTGACCCTTGGGGTTTCGGCAGGCGACCGTGTTGGCATTGTTGGCCGCAACGGTGATGGTAAGTCCACGCTCATGAAACTCCTTGTGGGCAAACTTGAACCCGACGCCGGTCAGGTGACTGTGCGCAGCGATACCACCATCGGCTTGCTCGACCAATCCGACACCGTTGATACCTCATTGACTGTAGGGCAAGCCATCGTGGGCGATCTTGCCGAACACGAATGGGCCGGGGATCCCAAAATTCGTGACATCATTTCAGGTCTGGTTGCGGATCTGGACTGGGAGGCTACCGTCGGCTCCTTATCCGGAGGACAACGTCGTCGAGTGGCCTTGGCACGATTACTGATCGGTGACTGGGATATTCTGGCACTGGACGAGCCCACGAACCATTTAGATGTTGAAGGTATCGCCTGGCTGGCCGAACACCTGAATCGTCGCTGGCAGAAAAATGCTGGCGGACTGCTCGTCATCACACACGACCGTTGGTTCTTAGATGAAGTGTGTACCCAAACGTGGGAAGTCCATGACGGTATTGTCGACCAGTTCGAGGGCGGTTATGCGGCCTATGTGTTGCAGCGTGTCGAACGCGACCGGATGGCCGCGGCTGCTGAAGCGAAACGGCAAAACCTGCTGCGTAAAGAACTCGCCTGGTTGCGCCGCGGGGCACCAGCCCGAACGGCTAAACCCAAATTTAGAATTGCTGCCGCCAACCAACTCATCGAAGATGTACCACCGGTACGAAATTCGATTGAGCTGCAACGCCTAGCCGTGGCTCGTCTAGGCAAAGACGTTGTTGATATTGAAAATGCCAGCGTCTGCTTTGGCGAACGCGAGGTTCTGCGCAATATCACCTGGCGGATTGCTCCGGGGGAACGAACGGGAATTCTGGGTGCCAACGGAGCCGGCAAATCCACTTTGTTGAGCTTAGTGACCGGGGATCTAGAACCAACATCTGGACGAGTTAAACACGGCAAGACCGTGCAGATCGGGATGCTGGACCAGCAGTTTTCGCAGCTGAAAAAGATCGGATCTGACCGGGTTCGAGAGGTTCTGGCTCAAACGAAAACGAGTTTCACCATTGATGGTAAAGAGCATACACCGGCTCAGTTGCTGGAACGGTTGGGATTCCGCCGGGCGCATCTTTCTGCCCGGGTGGCTGACCTGTCCGGTGGCCAGAAACGTCGTCTGCAATTACTGATGCTGTTACTGAGTGAACCTAACGTGATTGTGCTGGACGAGCCAACCAACGATGTCGATTCGGATATGCTCACGGCCATGGAGGATCTGTTAGATTCCTGGCCTGGTACGCTCATCGTGGTTTCGCACGACCGCTACTTATTGGAGCGGGTGACCGATCAGCAATACGCGATTCTTGATGGCACCTTGCGGCACGTACCCGGGGGAGTGGACGAGTATCTGCAGCTGCGCAAGGCACAGGAACGACAAGCGGAGTCGAACGCTAACGTCAGGAATACTAAGCAAGCCAACGGCACATCATCGACTTCGAAGTTGACGGGTGCACAGCGAAAAGCCGTTCAAAAAGAGGTCGGTTCCATTGAGCGCCGGTTGGGGAAACTCGCCGCAGTTATCGAAGGGCTGCAACACAGCCTTATTGAACACGATCAAAGTGACTACACCGGTTTGCAACGCTATGGTGACGAGCTACGTGAAGCCGAAGATGAGGTCGAAGCACTCGAAGAGCGCTGGCTGGAACTCTCCGATCAGCTCGACTAATTCACAAAGCTCAGCGCGGTTTTACACAGCTGAGACTGACATGGCAGTTACCATAGGATCCCGTTACTGATAGATGGCTTGTTATTACACCGCTTCACACTCGATCCTGAGATAGCGTATGCGCCGCACATTATTCGCGCACTTGACAGTTGTCTTCAGGCATCCCACTGCCTCCAGCGCATGTTGCATGCTGGGCTAGTCGCTTGACGAATGTCTTGGGGTCAGCGACGTATGGTGACATACCCAGCGATTGTCCTGCCATACAAAAATTTCGGTTGTCCATTCGTCGGCAGAGAAGGCTTTGCCCTGCCAGCGACCATGATTTCGTCCGTGCGTCACCACAATGGCCACGTCATGTATGTGCTGAACTGATGTCACCTCGTGAGTCATTTCATCATGTTCCAGGTCACCGCTTTTGACGACCTCTAAAAAGCGATCAAGTGGAATGATGCCATTGGTATCTACTAGCTGCCAATCGGAGGTGGTGAAGTGGCGAAATTTGTCGGCATCATTTTCCACAATTGCCTGTGACCAGTCATCCAGGAGTTTTTGAAAATCTGCTGGGCCAGACGGTGGTGGTGGTTGAGTTGAGAGTTCCATTGCGAGTCCTTTCGATGCTGGGATAAATCACTCGGCACTGACAGGGCTTCACAATTGATGATGTCAGATTAACACCGGCGGTGGAACCTCGGGCAAGGTTTCAGAGGGCTGGATGACCACTAGAAGCCAGCAAGTTGGCAATTGTGGGGGCTGACTTCAAGCCTGATCCGCTTAACACTATGACCGTCTGGTCCGAGCCGCGGATGGTGCCCTGTTCAACCAGTTTCGTGTAGGCGGCCGCGGCAAGAGCACTGGTGGGTTCTACCAACAGTCCGCGCTGGCATAACTGGTGTAGTGCTTGGACGATCTCTGATTCGGTGATCGCCACCGACCTGCCACTGGTGTCACGAAGTGCGTCAACCATCTGGGCTAGGCGCAACGGATGTGCGATAGCCGTGCCTTCAGCAATGGTTGGTCGTATTTCGCGTTGCACCGGCTGGAGTGTGTTTGCGGTGAAGCTCGCGTCCACTGGTGAACAACTTAGCGGTTGCGCGGCGAAAAGTTGCGGCATCTGCTCGATTTGTTTGGCTGCGAGTAATTCACGGAAACCAAGCCAACATCCCAATAGGCTGCTGCCGGCCCCGACTGGAACAATGACGTGATCCGGTGCCTGAAAGTCCAGGTCCTCCCAAAGCTCATAAGCCAAAGTTTTTGTTCCCTGGAGAAAGAACGCTTGCCAATTGTGGTTAGCATAAAACATGTGGTTGATGGCTTGTCGAATGGCTTCATCTTGAGATGCTTCTCGAGACCCCTCGACCAGTTGCACCTCGGCGCCAAAGGCATGAATCTGGGCAATCTTGCCCAGCGAGGTCGATGCAGGCGCAATAACCTTCACCTTCATACCCCCGGCCGCGCCGTATCCTGCCACCGAGGCGCCTCCATTACCGGAACTGTCTTCCACCACGGATGTGATTCCTCGGTCACGTAAATACGACAGCATGACACTGGTGCCGCGATCCTTGAAGCTACCGGTCGGGTTCAGGTAGTCCAGTTTGAAGAAGGGATGCTGATCAGTATGCCATTCATGCGTTACAAGCGGTGTTTTGCCTTCACCGATGGAGATGGGATTGCTGATGGCTATTGGCAGTGCAGCCCGATAGCGCCAAATGGAGTCGGCTGAATGGTCGAGGGCTGCCGGTGTCAGGCCGCTACCTGGTTCGATCCATAGGGGCCGACCTGCGTCAGATCGCCACCGAGGTTGATCAAGGTCATAGGAACTGCCGTCAACGGGATCACGATATACAGCCATGGCCTCATCCTAAGCCCTGAACCCCTTCCTGAAGTTCTGGAGGATCCTACTGGCCTTCGTGAACCGTGAGTTCTTGGGTCATGTCATTCAAAAACCGAATGACCACGTCACGTTCGTCAGGTGTGAGTCGTGCAGCAGCGTGGAAACGTTTGGCCTGTTGTCGTCCAACGGTTTCAACGGCAGCCTCATACGTTTCGTCGGTAATCGAGATGGCCAGCGCGCGACGATCATACGGATGCGGTGCACGGATAATGTGGCCGGCCGCTTCGAGGCGGTCCAAGAGCTTGGTCGTAGAAGCTGTTGAAATATCTAAATGCGCCGCGATGGCACCTGGTGTGGCGATGGTGTCGGTGTTTTGGGCAACGACCAGAAAATGCAGCGCTTTCATATCGGTCGATCCAAGCTTCATATAGCGCCGGGACGCTTCAGACAGCCGTTGTTCTGCCTCTCGAAGCTGGGCTAGAGCGGCCATCAGGTCACCGATTTGTTCGATGTCTGCTGCTGACTGGCCCTTGGGATCGATGAGTCGAGCATTTGGGTCAGAGACGTCCAACGCATAAAGGTTTAATGCATTCTGTGTTGGGTCTTGAGATTTTTTGACCATGAGGAAATATTCCGCCCGTTCTTTGCTCAACCAAAATTAATTGCTAGGTTAGCTAGTAATGTAGCTCAACTAATTATTTTACTGTGATGGCGGAGGCTCCAATGGAAACAGTAAAACTACGATCTCCTCACGCTGTATTGTGGTCTCGCATCACCAAGCATATGAGCGCTCGGTCTACCACGCGGCAAAAACAACGAGACGGATACGAGCTAACTTTCTAAGAGAATACATCTATGGCTGGCTTGTGGAGGTCTCGTTGAGGAATCACACGGTGTTCGCCCCGTAATCGCAACATGTGCCTTTGAACGCGAGATTAGCTCAGCCTTGACCTGCACACCAGCTGCATCATTAGGGGTTTGCAGCAGGCCAATTTTGAGAATCCAACCACCCACCTCGTCGAACGGATATCCGCATGCACCACGACTCGACAACTGCCGTGCGTTCTCGGCAGGATGGCTCTGAACTTCCCAAAGGGCAGGAAAACCAATCACACCGTAGAGTTCCAAAGTGGTTCCGCACGTTCTTGCCTGCCGTGTTGATTTTGATATGGCTTACCGCAGCAGGCATTGGCGGTCCCTATTTCGGGAAAGTCAATGAGGTCTCCTCCAACGATCAGACCGCCTACTTGCCCGAATCGGCTGAAGCGACACGGGTCCAAGAACTACAAGATCAATTCACGGATTCTGACGGCATCCCAGCTGTGGTGCTATTTGTTGCTGACCAGGAACTGACCGAAGAACAATTGACAGAGCTTGGCGACTTGCTTGAAAGTCTTCCAGAGCTCGAGTACATAGAGGATGAGGTCTCGCCACCGATCCCATCCGATGATGGTCTGGCAGTGCAGGCTTTTGTCCCAATCAACTCCGACGCCGATATTGGTACTGTCGTTGCCACACTCGGTGACGAACTCCGAGCCAGCGCCCCAGATGGCGTGATCCTGTATGTTACTGGTCCAGCAGGTTTTAGTGCCGATCTGGGAGAAGCCTTCGCTGGTATCGATGGCCTATTGCTGGGCGTGGCATTGGTTGCGGTGTTCATTATTCTGATCATCGTCTACCGATCGTTCTTGCTACCGATTGCGGTCCTATCAACGAGTATGTTTGCACTATGTGCCGCGCTACTAACGGTCTGGTGGCTGGCCAGATGGGAAATCATCCTACTCAGTGGCCAGACTCAAGGTATCCTCTTTATTCTCGTGATTGGTGCTGCTACTGACTACTCGCTGTTGCTGGTAGCCCGCTATCGTGAAGAGCTACGTATCCACGAGGACAAATGGTCGGCAATTTGGGGAGCTATTAAAGGCGCGGTGGAGCCCATTCTGGCCTCTGGTAGTACCGTCATCGCAGGCTTATTGATGTTGCTGCTCAGCGATTTGAAGTCCAATAGCACCCTGGGCCCGGTAGCCTCGATCGGTATTGTCTTTGCCATGCTGTCTGCCCTGACCTTGCTACCGGCCATCCTGTTTGCTTTCGGTCGCACCGCATTCTGGCCCAAACGCATCAAATACGATCCCGAAACAGTGGCTACCGAACACGGCATTCCATCACAAGGCATCTGGCCGAAGATCGCCAGGATGATTCAGAAGCGTCCGCGCGTCATCTGGAGTGTCACGACCCTGGCATTGCTTGCCGGAGTGGCCTTCATTCCACAACTCAAGGCCGACGGTGTCGCCCAATCAGAACTCGTACTGGGTGCTTCCGAAGCTCGGGATGGGCAAGAAGCCCTCGGTGAGCACTTCCCGGGCGGCTCGGGCAGTCCGATTCAAGTCATTGCAAATGAAGAGGAACTCGACGACGTTGCAAATGTCATGCTAGACCAATCAGCCATTGAAGACGTCTCCATCAGCAGCCAAGACTCACCAAGTGGCACCGCACCCGTGACCGAAGACGGCATCCAAGCCTTCGGTCCACCTGGAACCCCGGCCCCCGAACCAACTGTGGTTGACGGCACCGTGTTACTGCAAGGCACCATGTCCGTTCCTGCCGATTCCACTGACGCATCCCAGACTGTACGTGATATGCGCGACATTTTCGCTGACGCCGCCCCGAGCGCAATGGTCGGTGGTGTCACGGCAACCGATGTCGACACCATCGATGCGTCGATCCAGGACCGCAACGTGATCATCCCGATTATTTTGGCAGTCATTTTGGTGATCCTGATGATCCTGTTGCGCTCTATTGTGGCTCCCGTGTTGTTGATTACCACAACAGTGATCTCATTTGGTACCGCAATGGGTGTCTCAGCGCTGGTCTTCAACCACCTGTTCGACTTCCCGGGAGCTGATCCGGCTGTGCCACTGTATGGGTTCGTCTTCTTGGTCGCGTTAGGAATCGACTACAACATCTTTTTGATGACCCGCGTCAGAGAGGAATCACTGAAACATGGCACCCGCCAAGGTGTATTGCGTGGCCTGACCGTCACCGGTGGTGTTATTACCTCGGCGGGCGTGGTCCTGGCAGCAACCTTTGCGGCCCTGTCGGTCATCCCAATTCTATTCTTGGTTCAGCTGGCCTTTATTGTTGCCTTCGGCGTACTGCTCGATACCTTTATCGTCCGCTCGCTGCTTGTCCCCGCACTGACCTACGACATCGGGCGTGCTATCTGGTGGCCAGCCAAGCTCAGTCGCAAACCTGGAAAACACGAGCAACGCACAGCAGCCCAATAACAACGATTCCCACGGTCCTAACCACGTTGACAATTCGGGCACCAATACAGATCTCGTTCTTTCTCGGTACTGGGACCGAGCTTCTCCAGCCGGACGGGGCCGCCACACCTTAAACACCCTTGACGATCACGCCCGTAAACCCAGAAATTCGGATCATTACGAGCACGACGACGATCGGTCTGCGCCCGTGCCTGTTCCACCGCGGTTGCGACACGAACCCCAAAGGGGGAGTGTTCGTCAGGACGGACATCCACGGTGCGCCGTCGGGCTTGCTGGGGCGCTCGCGGTGGCACATTGATGTCCATAAGGGCTCTTGCTAATAGCACCAGGCCCACCAGGTGTTCGTCACTGAGCTCACTGATGCGACGATGCGGATTGATCCCAGCTAATAACAACACTTCGCACCGATAAATATTGCCGATGCCCGACACTAACCGTTGGTCCAACAGGGCAGTAGCGATGGGTTGGTCTTGGGCTGCCCGAAAGTTCTGCAACGACTGCGTTACCAGCCGGTCATAATGTGCTGGATCAGTCCAGGCCTCATCCAGCAGGTCAGGGCCAAGGAATGCCAGGTACTGTCTGGCTTCTTCTGGCGAAAACATTTCCAGCTTGGCCAAGCTGTTGCCCACCACGCTATGTTCCTCAAACGCTAAAATACAGCGCGTTCTATATGACGGTCGCGTATCAATCTGCCAGGCGCCGTCCATTCCTAAGTGCGACACGATCACAAACTGCTGGGATGCATCGGTCGCGTTCAGATCTGCGGCAACTGTGACTGAAAGGTATTTCGCACGGGTTCGGATAGTCACCACGAACCAGCCCGATAAATCCACCGTCGCCAAGTGTGGAACACGAAAGTCACTACGCTTGATGATCTGGTCTTGCATGATCGGCCGGAGCCGATGGGCTAACCGGACGAGGGAATCACCTTCGGGCATAGGGCACCGTTCCTGTCCATCGCTCGGGATCGTTTGGGATAAATCCTAGCGACCCTCCGGCGCCGTGGAGCCATGATGTTATTGCAGTGTCCACTCTCCACAGCGCGAGGTTTCAAATGCTACGTCTGATGTCGCAATGGTGACGTAGGCGGTGCCTTCGACGACGTTATTGGTGATGATCTCATTGGATTCACCACTCGTGCCTGATAGACGGGCCCAGTAGCAATCGCTACCGTTTGACCGGTAAGTGCCCGGTTTGATGTCTTCGCCTACGAGATAGATGCCCGAACCCGGAATAGTATTTTCTTCGATTTGCGTTTCGGTGGCGGTGAGCGCTTCGTCGCGTTCATCAAGTTCAGCCCGGCGATCGTCCATATCCGCAGGCTCAACTTCGATTTCAACTTCTTTAGTGATGATTTCAGGTTCCGGTGTGCCGCCATAACCGACTGCTCCACCAATACCAAGTGCTGCGACAACTCCAACGATCCAGGGCCATATGCGAGGCTTCTTGGCGGACTGCATCGTGCGGGAGGATTGGGGTGGCGGCGGGGGCGGGCCAGGGTGCAACGTCATAGTGTCCTTCAACGGTAAAAGATGCGTGATTCCTATGAGGAATTTATCAGAGATCTCCCAGTTAACATACAGGTTGATCTTGTGGGTTGAAAGATATGGCCAGGTCAACACACAGAGCGGCAAGCCTGTGGTATCTTCCAGATGATGGGAGACAGTCAGTGAATCGTGACCATTTATGGGGTATGACCGCCGTACTCATTGCGGCGTTTTTATGGGGAACCACCGGCACGGCGGCAACGTTTGCCCCTGACGTCGGGCCCCTAGCAATCGGTGCTGCGGCACTTGGCATCGGCGGACTGCTACAAGCCCTCGTCGCGATCCCCGCCTTGCGTCGCTCTAGGCTGCATCTGCAAGCGCATTGGAAACTCGTGGCAACCGGTGCGGTAGCTGTCTTTGTCTATCCGCTGGCGTTTTATTCGTCAATGCATTTGGCAGGTGTGGCCATCGGCACGGTCATTTCATTGGCGTCAGCACCACTGGCATCCGGGATTTTGGAACGGGTGATTGATCGCCGTCGACTGGGTGGCTGGTGGTATCTGGCAGCTTTGCTGGGTATCGCCGGCAGTATCTTATTAATTGTCTCGTCCCAACGTGATGACCTGGCTGGCGGGGATGCTACCGCATTGGGTATCGGGTTAGGCCTGGTTGCGGCAGCGGCCTATGCGCTGTACTCCTGGGTTGTGCAGCGATTGATGCTCGACGGCGTCGGCCGAGCCGCGGCGATGGGTTCAGTTTTTGGACTGGGCGGAGCGAGCCTGGTGCCGGTGTTGCTGCTCACCGGTGCACCGTTGCTGGCCACCCCCGAAGCATTTGCGGTGGGCACCTATATGGCGCTGGTGCCGATGTTCTTAGGCTATGTGGCTTTCGGATTTGGCCTGTCGAAGATCCCGGCGAGTTCGGCGACGACCCTGACGCTGATTGAACCGGCCGTGGCCACGGTGTTGGCGGTTTTGATCGTTGGTGAGCGGCTCACGGTCACCGGCTGGGTGGGATTGAGCATCTTCGGAATTGTGCTGGTCATCCTGGCGTTTAGCCCACAGCCAAGGAAGCGAAACACCACGTCTGCCCGTCCCGCGCTTGTTAACCGCGATTGATAGAGTAATCCGGGATTCCTCGCGAAAGTTGGTGACCCTCACATGTTTAAAAACTGGCTGTTACTTCTCGGGGCAATTGTTGCCGAGGTTCTTGGCACCATGTGCTTACGGGCAGCCGTCGATCAACCCATCTTCGCAATCGGGGTCGTCAGCGGCTACGTCATTGCCTTCATCTTATTGGGGCTGGCATTGGGCAGAGGTATCCCCATCGGTATCGCATATGGGATCTGGGCGGCCGCCGGGGTCGCGCTGGTCGCGGTGTTGGGTGCCATGTTGTTTGCAGAAGCCCTGAGCTTTATTGCGATCATCGGTATTGTCACCATTATGGCCGGGGTGTTTATTGTCCAAACCGGGCAGCGTGATCCAAGTACAGCCGAGGTGTTGGATTCATGAGTTGGCTGTTTTTATCGTTGTCCATCGTTTCCGAGATCATCGCAACCCTGAGCTTGCGCGCTTCAGATGGCTTCCGGAAGAAAATCTGGGTCCTTCCGCTAGCCGTGTTTTACTCGTTAGCGTTCTTTTTCCTTGCGGTCACGATCTCATACGGCATGCCGGTGGCCATTGCCTATGGCATCTGGTCAGCCGTCGGCGTTGCCTTGATCGCCTTGCTGGCACGCATCATTTGGAAAGAACCCCTGACCCCGCGCATGATCTTTGGACTGGTCTTGATCATGGCCGGGGTGCTGCTCGTCGAGCTGGGGTAGGTGCCGTCGATCAGGCTCGAGCAGCGCGAACCTGCTGCTGGATGGTGTCCATCACCGAGGCATCGGCCAGGGTGGTGGTGTCACCAATTTCTCGGTCCTCGGCCAAATCTTTGAGCAGGCGTCGCATGATTTTGCCCGAGCGTGTCTTGGGCAAATCAGACACCACGGTGATCGAGCGCGGTGTCGCAATCGGCCCGATGGCCGCCCGCACATGATCACGCAACATTTCCACGACGCGGTTGTGTTCCTGGGCGCTTTCTCGCAGAATCACAAACGCCTCAATAGCCTGACCGGTGGTTTCATCCTGGGCACCCACCACAGCGGCCTCTGCCACCATTGCGTGGGCCACCAGAGCAGATTCAATTTCAGCGGTGGACATCCGGTGCCCGGAAACATTGAGCACATCATCGACGCGTCCCAGCACCCAAATATCGCCGTCTTGATCGTATTTTGCGCCGTCGCCGGCAAAATATACGCCCGGATACTGCGACCAATAGGTTTTCTTATAGCGCTCTTCATCACCCCACAGCGTGCGCAACATGCCTGGCCAGGGTTCGGTAATGACCAGATACCCGCCGTTGCCGGGTTCTACCGAGTTGCCGGCCTCATCATAAATATCGGCGGTGATCCCGGGTAGGGCACGCATTGCGGCCCCGGGTTTGGTTGCGGTGACCCCGGGTAGCGCGCTTATGAGAATGTGCCCGTTTTCGGTCTGCCACCAGGTATCAACAATGGGGCAGCTATTCTGACCAATGTGCTCGCGGTACCACATCCAGGCTTCGGGGTTGATCGGTTCGCCCACACTGCCCAGCAGCCGCAGCGAGGACAAATCATATTCGGCCGGGATATCACGCCCCCACCGCATAAACGTGCGAATACTGGTGGGTGCACAATACAGGATGGTCACACCGTATTTCTGCACGATCTCCCACCAGCGAGCCCGGTGCGGAGTATCCGGGGTGCCCTCATACAGCACCGAGGTGGTGGCATTGGTCAGTGGCCCATAGACAATATAGGAATGCCCGGTAACCCAGCCGATGTCGGCGGCCGTCCAGTAAATATCGGTCTCGGGTTTGATATCAAACACCGCCCAATGGGTATAGGCCACCCCAACCATGTACCCGCCGGTGGTGTGCATAATGCCCTTGGGCTTGCCCGTGGTGCCCGAGGAATACATGATGTACAGCGGGTGTTCGGCGTCAAAAAATTCTGGTTGGTGCGTCTCGGATTGTTTATCGACGACGTCGTGCCACCAATGGTCGCGATCATTATGCCAGTCGATGTCTTGTCCGGTGCGTTTGACCACCAGTACGGTGTGGACTTCGGGGATGTCTTCTATAGCCTTATCAACCGTAGCTTTTAATGGGTTGGTTTTGCCCCGGCGGTAGCCGCCGTCGGAGGTGATGACCACTTCCACCCCGCAGTCGCGCACCCGGTCGGCAATAGCTTTATCCGAAAAACCACCGAAAATCACGGTGTGTGGTGCTCCGATTCGGGCGCAGGCGAGCATCGCAAACACGGTTTCGGGAATCATGGGCATGTAGATGGCCACGCGGTCGCCGGTTTTTACGCCCAGTTCAAGCAGTGCGTTTGCGGCTTTGGAAACTTCGCGCAGCAGTTCGTGATAGGTGATAGTCCGGGTGTCGCCGCCTTCACCCTCGAAATAGTAGGCGACTCGATCGCCCAGGCCGGCTTCGACGTGGCGATCCACGCAGTTATATGCCGCATTGAGTTTGCCGCCGGTAAACCACTTGGCAAACGGGGCATCCGACCAATCTAAGACGTCATCGAATGCGGTGTCCCAGCTGATGCGCTGAGCCTGGTCCGCCCAGAAACCCAACCGGTCGGCCTCGGCCTGGTCGTAGAGTTCGGCGGTGGCATTGGCTTGGGCCGCAAATTCGCCGGGTGGAGCAAAGCTGCGGTCTTCGTGGCTGAGTTCGCGGATTGTGGGGTTTTCGGCCATGATCTGCTCCTTGAGACTACGGCCCCGAGGAGCACATTACCACTGCAGTCAGCGGCTGGGTGGGGGATGGGGTACTCCACGAGACGTGTGCAACGGTGAGGTAGTGCTGCTTAGTACCCTACGTGTGGTTTCGATGGTGCCACAAGGGTAGTGAGCTTTTTCCTTCCACCAGGGCGGCGAGTCGGGTCTTTTCGGAACATGCTTGTTGGACATCAGGCGCCGTGCCTTCGATGACGACGACGGTGATCTCTTGGTTGGTTCCTGCCACCTCGTAGCGTGAACCGAAACACCGGTGCGTGCCGGCTCATGGTTGTCACCGGGCCGCAGCAGCATGCCGGTCAAGAACCCGCAGCGTGGTTTTCACCAGCTGTTCGAAGGCGTCGTCATCGAGTGGATCCGGGAAGGTAAAACGCAGTGCAGTGACCGCCACATCCGGGTCATAGCCCATGGCCAACAGGATGCCGGAGGGCTCTTTCTTGCCTGCTGAACAGGCCGAACCGGAGGAGGCCGCAACACCGGCCACGTCCAGGTCGACCAACATGGATTCACCGGAAAAGCCCTCGATGACAAATGATGCGTGATTTGGGGTGCGTTCGGTGGGATGGCCGGTGAGCTTGGCTCCGGGAATCGCCTGGGTGATGCGCCGAATAAACTCATCTCGCTGAGCCATCATCGCTTGGGCGCGGGTCCCAGCGGTTGGCATGACTGCGGCTACAGCGGCACCAAAACCGGCGATCGCTGCCAGGTTCTCAGTGCCCGCCCGGTGCCCGGATTCTTGTCCACCACCGTGTAACAGTGGCTCAAATGTAATACCGTTGCGAATCACCAGTGCCCCAGCACCCTGGGGACCACCGAATTTATGTGAGGCCACCGACATCGCATCTACGGCGGCGCCGGGCCATTGGTCGGCTGCGAAACTCACGGGCAGGCAGGCTGCGGCTTGGACGGCGTCGGTATGCATAACGGCACCGACACCCCGGGCCGCCTGGGCGATCCGGTCAATGGCTTGCACCGTGCCGATCTCGCCGTTGGCCAAACCGACGGAAACCAATGTGGTGTCGTCGCGAATTGCTGCGATAGCAGCGGCTTGATCTACTCGACCCATTGAGTCCACCCCGATTTCGGTGATCTCAAAACCACCAACGCGAGCCAGGAACTCACATGATTTTCGAATGGAAGAGTGTTCGATGGCCGTGGTGACAATGTGTTTGCCACGCGGGGTAGCGGTGGCAATACCCTTGAGCGCCAGATTATTGGCCTCGGTGCCCCCGGCCGTAAACACGACTTCGGCTGTGCGCGCCCCAAACGCTTGGGCGACTTGTTGGCGGGCATGTATCAGGGTTGCCTTGGCCGTTTTCCCTGGCGTGTGCACCGAAGAAGCGTTGCCAGGTCCACGCTCTAATACCGCCAGCATGGCGTGCCTAGCTTCGGGCCGCAACGGGGCGGTAGCAGCGGCATCGAGGTAGAACATCAGACAGCATCCAATCCAAGATCAAGTGCGGTAGCCCCGTGGGTGAGGGCGCCAACCGAAATAATATCCACGCCAGTCTTAGCAATTGCTGCCACCGTATCAAGGTTCACTCCACCCGAGGCCTCGACGATGCAGCGTCCCGCAATATGTTCCACGCCTGCACGCAGGTCATCCAGAGAAAAATTGTCGAGCAAAATCCCGGTGACTCCCGCAGCGAGCACCGGCTGGATCTGGGCCAGTTCATCGACTTCGACAATGATCGGTGTGGTATGCCCCACGGAGGCTTTGACCGTACAGATCGCGGCGGTAAGCCCCTCGCCGTGGGTGGCGCCCAGGGCTGCCAGGTGATTGTCTTTGAGCATGATCGCATCCGAGAGACTAAACCGGTGATTCACTCCGCCCCCTGCAACCACAGCATGTTTTTCCAGCGCTCGCAGCCCGGGGGTGGTTTTGCGGGTATCAGCGATGCGAGCCTGAGCTGCAACCGTGGCAACCTCGTTGACGAATAGTGAGGTCAATGTCGCGATGCCGCTCAGGCGCTGAGTGAAGTTCAACGCCACGCGTTCGGCGGTCAAAATACCTGCGGCCGGGCCGGCAACCGAGGCCAGTACGGTGCCGGTGGTAAAACTGGTGCCGTCGTCGAGCAGATCGGTCACCATAATCTCGGCATCCACCTGGCGGAAGGTCTCAACCAGCACCGCACCGCCAGCAAAGACCCCGGGTTCGCGGGCAACGAGCTGTGCACGAAATGGCATGCTGGCAGGGATGGAGGCGGCCACGGTGGCATCACCCCACGGGGTATCCTCCGCCAGCGCACGGGCTACCGCATCGCCGATGAGTTTAGGCGTCAACATGAACAGGTGTCTCCTTGGTCCGTGTGGTTGGTGTCTGATCGTCGGATTCAATCGGTGTCGTGGTCAGGCGCCAGGCGGTTCGATACGCTTGATTGGCGTCTTGGTCTGGGAAGTCGGCCCGCCAGTGGCCGCCGCGGGACTCGGTGCGCCGTAGGGCGGCGGTTGCCATGACCCGCATGAGATCACCCATTGGGTGGCGAATCGTTTCAAGCTGCCTCAATGCCACGTTTAGGTCTGCTTCGGTGCGGGTCATCCCAAGGTGGGTATCGACCACCCGTTGCAGCTTACGCAGCTGCTGGGGCGAATCGATCCGTGATGTCGTGGCCCCTGCGACCTCGGTGGCGGTTGCGACAAACTTGCTAAACCCAGCATCGGGCTGCCAACGAGCGCTGGCAATGTCGGAACAGGCGGCGTCGGCGGCACGAGTACCGAATACGAGCCCTTCTAACAGTGAATTTGAGGCCAGGCGATTGGCGCCGTGGAAACCCGTTGACGCAACTTCTCCGGCAGCATAGAGACCGGCCACTGACGTTCGGCCCGCAGAATCCGTAGCGACCCCGCCCATACAGTAGTGCGCCGCCGGGGCCACCGGAACCTGCTCGTAACCCCAGTCGATTCCTAAGGCTGCCAGTGCGTGGGTGAGCACTGGAAAACGACGGGCCAGGGTGCCAGGCCCGTGACGCTGTTCAATGACCCTGGCATCCAGCCACACCGACGACGTACCAACGTCTCGCATGACTTGGGCGATGGTTCGAGAGACGACGTCGCGGGGTGCCAGTTCGGCATCCGGATGTGCAGCAGACATGAACCGCTTGCCGGTAGGATCCCGCAGCACGGCGCCAGCACCGCGAACCGCTTCGGAGACCAGCTGACCGGTCCCCGGAATTACGGTGGGATGGAATTGTACAAATTCCATATCAGCTAACACCGCCCCGGCACGGGCAGCAGCCAACACACCGTTGCCGGTAATTGCTGCTGAGGAAGACGTGTTGGAATACAACCCGGCGAATCCGCCGGTTGCCAGAACCACCGCATCGGCGCCAAGCCGTGTACAACCACCGGCAAGGCGCACCGTGAGACCGCAGACGTGGTTCTGCGCAATATGGATGTGCTGCAGACTGGCTTGTTCCACCAACTGCACTACACCGGTGTCAATATGGTGTTGAACCTGGGCGGTCAAAAACCTCGACAGAGCAGCACCGGTACTATCTTCACCGGCGTGTACCACGCGCGATGTGCTGTGGGCTGCCTCGAGCCCGAACGTTAGGGTGCCATCAGCATTTCGGTCGGCGGTAAATCCGGCCTCCAGCAGGTCTCGCATCCGCTGTGCGCCCTCGGTTACCACGAACTGAGCCACCTGTGGGTCTACCAAACCGGCGCCGGCCCGTATGGTGTCAGCGGCATGCAGTGCTGGCGTGTCATCGGCACTCAGAGCTGCAGCAATCCCACCTTGGGCCAGGGCGGTGTTTCCCGCTGAGATAGCATCACGGCCAAACCGACCGGTGGTTACCAGGGTGACGTCGGCGCCGGCGGTGACCAGGCGGTTGACCGCTGTCAGACCGGCGACGCCTGCACCCACCACGACGATCATGGCCGAGCCGCCAACATGCGCTCCAGTGCGACCTCGGCATCGGCTGCCACAGTTGGGTCAACCGAAATTTGATTCGGGGTCTGACCGGCAACGAGGGCCTCCAATACCCAGGCCAGATAGGCCGGGTGGATGCGGTACATTGTTGAGCACGGACACACTACCGGATCCAGGCAGAAGATAGTCATCTCTGGGTGTTGGGCTTGCAAGCGGTTGACCAGGTTGATTTCGGTGCCCACGGCAAAAACATCACCGGGTTTGCCGGCTTCGATCGCTTTGCGGATGTATTCGGTGGAGCCTACGCCGTCAGCGGCTTCGACCACCGGGGCCGGGCATTCCGGGTGCACAATGACCTGAACGTTGTCATAATCTGCACGCGCCTTGTCGATCTGGGCGACGGTGAATCGTTTGTGTACCGAACAAAACCCATTCCACAAAATGACTTTGGCATCGATGAGTTGCTGTTGAGTATTGCCGCCCAGGGGCAAATAGGGGCGCCATAGTGGCATCTGGTCTTCGGTAATGCCCATTGCCTTAGCCGTGTTGCGTCCCAGGTGCTGATCGGGGAAGAAGATGACGCGCTTGCCGCGTTCAAAAGCCCATTCCAATACGGTAGTGGCATTTGATGAGGTACATACAATGCCGCCGTTGCGACCACAGAACGCCTTGATCGCAGCAGAAGAGTTCATATACGTTACCGGGATGAGCTCGGCCTGGTCGTCGGCTGAGGTTCCAAACACGGTGGTGAGCTGTTGCCAGGCCTCTTCAACTTGGTCAATCGTTGCCATATCAGCCATGGAACAACCGGCCGCCAGGTTTGGCAGGATCACCGACTGGTGGGTTTGTGACAGAATATCGGCGGTTTCTGCCATGAAGTGGACACCACAGAACACGAATGCTTCAGCTTCTGGATGGTCTTTGGCCGCTTGGGCCAGCATGAAGGAGTCGCCAACAAAATCAGCGTATTTGACGATCTCATCGCGCTGATAAAAGTGGCCCAGAATTTTCAGGCGATCTCCGAGTGTGGCTTTGGCCGCGGTGATGCGTGCCTCAAGTTCTGCTTCGGAAGCCTGCGTGTACTCGACTGGAATTGGCCCCTGATGCGGGGTAGTGGGCGGGGCGACGTCGTCGGTTGATGCTCCAGGACCATAACCTTGTTGGCGGTCAATGTGCCATGGATCGGTGGTCAATTGACTGTCGCACGTGGTGGTGATGTCTTTGGGAATACCAACGGCGATGGTATCGCCTAATGCGGTGCGCTGGCGCTGTTCGGCACTGGCGGCTGAGGCAATGAGATTGGCTACGCTCGTCATGAGACTCCTTGAAGGAAAGACAATTTTCGTGGGCTATTACTGTTCGGGCTGGTCTTTGAATCGGTACAGTCTGGCAGGCCGGTGTGGGGTGCCTTGTTCTACTCGGCCGGTATCTACCAGTTGTCCCTGGGCCAACATGTCGCGTCGGAAATTTGCTGGATCGATCTGTTCGCCAAGAATGGCTTCATGCACGCGGCGCATCTGGGCCAGAGTGAATTCTTCACCTAAGAATCGGTGGGCGACCATGGAATATGCGGTGCGCTGACGTAGTCGCCACACCGCATAATCGATGATGTCGGCGTGATCAAAGGCAAGATGTGGTAGGCGGTCGATGGAAAACCAGGCGACGTTGGCATCGGCTGAGGAGATGAGCGCCTGAGAGAATTCCGTGACCGCATCTTGGGTTGCCGAGGCGACGTCACCGGCTACATCACGTGAAGATTCGGTTGTCGGTGGGATACGGAGCTCAAGCTGTCCATAGAGCCCCCAATAGGCCACTGTGACGAGGCGCTGGGCGGTAGCCGACCGGGTTGTCGCGCCGAAGGTATAGAGCTGTTCGAGGTAGCCGGGGGAGCGCAATACGGCCTCATGTAGGGTGCGTGCCGCTGTCTGGTCGAGATCTTCATCCCAGGGGATCGGGCCACCGGGTAGTGCCCAACGCCCCGCGAAGGGCGGGCGAGTCCGTCGCACCAGTGGAATCCATAGCGTGGTCAGGTTTTCTTCGCGGGCTCCCTCGCGTCCAGCGTATTCACCCCAGGTGGAGATCACTTCACCAGAACTTGGATCAGCAATATTTGCATCCACCGGTGGATGGATGGCAAACGCGACGGTCGACACCGCGACTGCCGGTGGCATGAACCGACGCTCGGAAGCGCTCGGAGCCGAAAGATTCACCACACAGGTACCTCGTTGCGATAGAAACTGAACAAAACTTACTTAAAGTCAAACTGACTTTAAGTAAGTATGAGCTGTCTCTCAGGGAATTGTCAAACAGGTATTCGGTGTTAGTGCAGAAAAAGCGCGTAGAAGTGTTGACGGCGTGCAGGTGAGATGACAGGAAATTTCTGAAACCGTGCTTTCAGTGGCCTGGGAAACCCCTTGCCCTTTTTGTTGCAGTGTCGCCGTATCGTCAGGCGCAGCACCGCCGGCTGTATCGTGCCCGGTATGCGGTCACTAGCCTTTGTGGCGCGGGTGGATATGGCAGGCTCATCTGGTTCTGCTGGTGGTCCCAGTGAAATAAGCTTTGCGGCCGCCGGGCACGCTCGGAACGCGGTGTCCGGACGACGTGCATTCAGTAACGTTGCAGCACCAGTCGTCCAAAGGGGAAGGTGCATCGTGGGTAGAACTGTGTGACAAGTTCAGGTTGGGTGGTCTTGTGGCGACGGGCGGTTTGTGGAGTCTTCTCCAACGCGCCAATTCATCGTGAGAGGAAAGCTGTCGGGCCGGCTCTTTGAGTGCATCAGCCACTGTCAAAATTTGTGTTGCTGGAGGCTGGTTGCGAACATGCGGTAATTGACAATGGCTGAACACTGTTCAATCATTGAACAGTGTTCAATAACTTTTTTGATATCGCTGAGCGTTCCTGCGCAGGCGAGCCCGCTACGGCGGATGAAGCCCTAGGCGTCCTAAAATCGACCGACAACGAACTGCTGGAACTTGTTGCGGCAACCTCCAAAGTACGTCGAAAATACTTTGGAAATAAGGTGAAAATTAACTATTTGGTGAACATCAAATCTGGACTCTGCCCAGAAGACTGTGGGTATTGTTCGCAGCGATTAGGGTCAGACACTGATGTTCTGAAATATCCTTGGTTGCCTTCCAAAGAAGCGCAACGTCAGGCAGAATTCGGTTTGTCTGGTGGCGCATCGAGGGTCTGCCTGGTGGCGTCGGGTCGTGGCCCGTCCAATCGTGACGTCAAGAAGGTCTCCGAGATGGTCACGTCGATCAAGGTCAATAATCCGGGAGTCGAAGTGTGTGCCTGCTTAGGGTTCTTAAAAGACGGTCAGGCCGAGACACTCAAGGCAGCCGGTGTTGATGCGTATAACCATAACCTCAACACCGCAGAATCGTACTATCCCAGCATCTGTTCCTCACATACATTCGCAGACCGTGTAGATACTGTGACACGAGCACGCAGCGCTGGACTGTCTCCGTGTTCCGGGTTAATCGTGGGGATGGGCGAAACCGATGAGCAGGTCGTTGAAGCCATACAGTCCTTACAAGCTGTGGATTCCGACTCAATCCCCGTGAACTTCTTGATCCCATTTGATGACACACCGATGGCCGGCACGTACGAACTGTCTGCGCAGCAAGCCATGCGCATTCTATGCGCCGTTCGACTCATGTGCCCCGACAGTGAGCTGCGGATTGCCGGTGGGCGAGAAATGCACTTGCGCAGCTGGCAACCATTAAGTCTGCATGTGGTTAACTCAATCTTTTTAGGTGACTACCTCACTGTCGAAGGACAAACCGCTGAAGCCGATCTAGACATGATCGTCGAAGGTGGTTTCGACATTGTGGGAGCACAGGAAACTGCCGCCGAACTGCGAGACAGAGTTCGAGCCCATCGTTCAGCGCGCTGGGCAGTTCTCCACCCAGAAAGCACAGACCAGATCCCAAGTCACGACGAGACGGCAAATGCAACGCTCCCCTGTGGTAAGAGTCAACCGCTAGCAGCAGGCTCCACATCAGACGTCACCATTCCGGTGATTCGCCGTCGTGGGGCCGGGACTGAAGCGGCACCCAATGCTTGAAACCCAGCAGCAACCCTGATGGCACCAGAGCGCAAGCACGTGGGGCACCGATGTACCTGGCTTGGAGTTGGATGAGACCCGGGAAGCGTGGCAGCAACTGGTGCCTGTAGCCTGAGCCCCAGGTTTCCGGCATCGTTGAGCTGTCGCACGACCTTGTAGGGTCTGTGATGGGTGCATCGTTGATTGCTGCGGAATTGCCGACCTTTCAAAGACCCCCGAACCTCGTTACGGTTAAGCAGAAACCCAATCGATAGGAGCGAATTCATGAGCAACCTACAAGGACGTCGCGTAGCTTTTCTGGTCACCAATGGTTATGAGCCTTCTGAATTGTATTCGCCGTGGGACACCGTGGTCGAAAACGGTGGAGAAGCCGTCCTGGTCTCGCCTGAGTCCGACGCGGTATCCGGGAAGGATCACTCTCAAAAAGTCGACGTTAATGTTGCGGAAGCCAACGCCGACGAGTTTGATGCACTCGTTCTTCCCGGAGGAACGAAAAACGCTGACCAGTTGCGGATGAATAACGATGCCGTGAAATTCACCAAGGCATTCTTTGAAGCAAATAAAACGGTTGCATCGATCTGTCACGCGGCCTGGATGCTAGCTGAAGCAGACGTCGCCCAAGGGCGTAATATGACCAGCTACCCAAGCCTACAAACCGATCTGCGCAATGCCGGGGCGCATTGGTCTGATGAAGAACTCGTGGTGGATGGCAACCTCATCACATCCCGTACTCCGAAGGACCTGCCGGCCTTCAATGAAGCCATCGTCAATAAACTGACTGAGTAATCAGCAACAGCAAGCGATATTGCGGTGGGAGCGAAATTTTTGTTTACATCACAATATCGCTTTCTAGGGAACACCACCCCTCAGGCACGTGCTGCCATGGTTGTGAGGTGATGCGTCATAATGGAGACATGACTTCATCTGAGCAGTCCAAACGTTCATCGCGGGTCGGCAAACTCTTCGGGCTTGCCGCGCTTGCTGTTGCCGGCGTCGTTGTTGGAACCTATGTGGCAAATATGATTCGCAAAGATCGCACGCATGAGAATCTTTGGGGGCAACTGCCCGCTGACACTCAAATTCCAGAAGAACTCGCCTCGGGCGATCATCTCGACGCCGCAGATTTGGAAGAAGCCGTCACGACATCGGCAATTACCCATGACGTCGCTGGACATGACATTGAAGATCAGGCAGAACCAACCGTGGGCATGGCGTTAGAAGCGCGCACGGTGGAGGAACTCTACGAGCTGGCAAAGCAACACGACATCCCCGGACGGTCGAACATGCGCAAAGCGCAGCTCATTGCGTCCCTGCGTGACGCTGGGGTCTGCGAGGCCTCTGGTTAATATCCGGTTTGGTGACAACGTTTTGTCACTCAACGCGGCCTAATTCGGAATTTGTAGCCAAATGTGGCACAATGTTTCAGGTGCTGATGATCAATCAGTGATCCGCCCTGGTGTAATGGCAGCACGCCAGCCTTTGGAGCTGTGTGGTCTAGGTTCGAATCCTAGGGGCGGAACTGCCGCATCGCGGTTGAGAAAATAGTGTCTTACGATCAAAGGTGAGATTTCCTTGAATTCTTCTTCTCCCGCGGCTGTCATCGTGCTGGCCGCAGGCGCCGGCACTCGAATGAAATCCTCGCTTCCCAAAGTACTCCACTCCATTGGTGGTCGTTCTTTGGTTGGTCATGCGCTAGATGCGGCTGTCAGTCTCAAACCAGAACATCTCGTGGCTGTAGTGCGCCATGAACGCGAACGCGTCGTGGAACACCTGCTGGCACATAATGCGGACCTTGTCATTGCTGATCAAGACGAGATCCCAGGTACCGGCCGGGCCGTGGAACAGGGTCTGGAAGCTATCGGCTCAGTTACCGGAACCGTCGTTGTGACATACGGCGATGTGCCACTTTTGACCCCTGAAACACTCAATGCGTTAGTTACCGAACACCAGAACGCCGGAAATGCAGTAACGGTATTGAGCGCCGACGTTCCGGATGCTACTGGCTACGGGCGGATTGTGCGCGACGACAGTGGTCTTGTGACACAGATTGTCGAGCACAAAGACGCCCTAAAAATCGCCGAAGAAACCGGCGACAGCACACTGGTGGATATCACTGAAATTAATTCCGGTATCTACGCTTTCGACGGCAAGATCCTGTCCCAAAGCTTGGCACAGGTGACTACAGAGAACGTCCAAGGCGAGAAATACCTCACCGACGTGCTGGAACTTGCCCGCGAAGCAGGCGGCCGTGTTGCCGCGTACGTGACAGATGATCTGATGGAAGTCGAAGGCGTCAATGATCGCGTTCAGTTAGCGACCCTCGGCGCCGAACTGAACCGACGCGTCACGCAACGCTGGATGCGTTCCGGGGTCACCATTATCGACCCGTCCACCACCTGGATTGATGTTGACGTCGAACTGGCCCAGGACGTCACGATTAAACCCAACACGCAGTTGCACGGTACAACCACCATTGCCACTGGTGCCACGATTGGTCCCGACACCACGCTCCACGACGTTCAAGTCGGTGAAAATGCTACCGTCCGTCGAACAGAAGCCACCCAGGCGAAGATCGGACCAAATGCCAACGTTGGACCATTCACCTATATCCGTCCCGGCACGGTCCTGGGCGAGCACGGCAAAATCGGTGCCTTCTACGAGACCAAAAACGTCAATATTGGCCGCGGGGCAAAACTGTCGCACTTGGGCTATGCCGGCGACGCTGACATCGGCGAAAATACTAATATCGGGTGTGGCAACATTACTGCCAACTACGACGGCGTCAACAAACACCGCACCACAATCGGTGCTGAAGTTCGTACCGGATCCAACACCGTCTTCACCGCTCCTGTCGAGATTGGCGATGGCGCCTACACCGCCGCCGGAGCAGTTGTACGGAAGAACGTACCACCTGGTGCACTGACAATGAATGCTGTGGACCAGCGCATCATCGAAGACTGGGTTCTGGAACGTCGCGCCGGTTCTGCTGCAGCCGAAGCCGCTCAGAAAGCACGCGACAAATCATAAGTTTTCCAACAGACTGTTGGAGGACTGTAGGACGATCTACAGTTAGAACAACAAAACACGCCGTACGTTCTAGGGAGAACTTGGTTGAGCGAAATCGTCACCAATGAGAACAAAAAACTCGTGTTAGCCTCGGGTCGCGCACACCCAGAGCTTGCCGCAGAAATCGCTGAACACCTGGGCACCGAGTTGTTGCCGTTGGATGCTTACGATTTTGCAAACGGTGAAATGTACGTCCGCCCCGGAGAATCTGTTCGCGGTAAAGACGTATTCATCATCCAAGCTCACCCGGCACCGATGAATAATTGGGTCATGGAACAGCTGCTGCTGTGCGATGCCATGAAACGCGCCTCTGCACGTCGCATCACCGTGGTTTCGCCGTTCTACCCCTACGCCCGCCAGGATAAGAAAGGCCGCGGACGCGAACCAATTTCGGCTCGCATGATCGCTGACCTGTACCTGGCAACCGGTGCCAACCGGATTATGTCCATGGACCTGCATACCTCGCAGATCCAGGGTTTCTTCGACGGTCCGGTCGATCACCTATTCGCCTTCCCCATCCTGGCCGATTACATTCGAGGCCGTGTGGACGTCGACAACGTCACCGTGGTCTCCCCAGACACCGGTCGGGTACGCGTAGCAGAACAATGGGCCGAACGCCTCGGCGGAGCACCACTGGCATTCGTCCATAAATCTCGTGACCTCAGCCAGCCAAATAAGGCTGAATCCAAAACTGTGGTCGGTGAAGTCGAAGGTCGCGTCTGTGTGCTCATCGATGACATGATCGACACCGGAGGCACAATTGCCGGTGCAGTGAAAATCCTAAAAGAAGCCGGTGCAGCAGAAGTCATCATTGCCGCCACCCACGCCGTCTTCTCAGACCCGGCAGCAGAACGCCTAGCAAACTCTGGAGCCTCGGAAGTCGTGGTTACCAACACCCTGCCACTTCCAGAAGAAAGGCGTTTCGACAACCTCACTGTGCTGTCAGTTGCCCCAATCTTGGCCAATGCCATTCGCGAGGTATTCGAAGACGGCTCCGTGACCAGCCTGTTTGACGGTAACGCCTAACCCGTTAGCTTTTTCGCATTTGACCGCTGCCAGTTTGTGGTCGCGGTCAAATTCGTTAAAGCCATATACCAGTGCTATAGTAGTGAGTCGTTGCCCAGGCGAGGGAGTCTCACCCACTCCGTGATCGACGAGGCTTTGCAAACACCATCGTGATGCTTTGCAGTTCCTGCCTGGAAACCACGAGTGCTCAACGCACCGTACCAACTACAGGAGGAATCCCATGGCCATTGACTACATCGAATTGCCAGTTGAAACCCGCACCGACTTCGGTAAGGGCGCATCTCGCCGTGCACGCCGTGACGGCTATATCCCTGCCGTACTCTACGGCCACGGTGAAGAACCACGTCACCTGCTCTTGCCACGCCACGAAGGCTTCCTGGCATTGCGTAACCCGAACCAGCTGCTGCGTCTGACCGAAGGCGACAATTCAGAAATGGCGCTGCCAAAAGACATCCAGCGCAACCCACTCAAAGAAGAGATCGTCCACGTCGACCTCATCCTCGTGCGTCGCGGCGAACGCGTTACCGTTGACGTCTGGATCGATGTTATTGGTGAACCAGCACCAGACCACGCTCACGTCATGGACGTTACCTCTATTCCAGTTGAAGCAGACGCACTGGATCTGCCCGAAACCGTTCAGATCGATCTGACCGGCCGTACCGCAGGCGAACACGTTTACGCACCAGACGTTATCCTGCCAGAAGGCGTAACTATTGATCTTGAAGACGACTTCCTCATCGCCACCGTCGATGAAATCGTTGAGCAGGATCTTGGCGAAGAAGCAGAAGCAGACGAAGGCGAAGTCCCAACTGTAGCTGAAGAAGCTGCTGAAAACGACGCTGAGTAAGTCTGCCCTTGACGACTCGCACCAACGGAACACTTGATCCCACCACCGGCCCTGTCCTGGTGGTGGGATTGGGTAATCCCGGAGACCGCTATGCCGCCACCCGACACAATATCGGGCATATGGTGGTCAACGAACTTGCCACACGAAATGCCCAACGTTGGAGCACCCATAAAGCTGGTGCCGCAGTTGCAGAATTTCGATTAGGCATCGGTGGACCAAAGATTGTACTGGCCAAACCAGCAACCTACATGAACCTGTCGGGCAAACCGGTTGCGGCGCTGATGAAGTTCTTCAACATCGGTCCCGAAAACCTCATCGTCGTCCACGACGAACTTGACGTGGACCACGATGCGCTGCGTTTAAAACGTGGGGGAGGAGAAGGTGGCCACAACGGGCTGAAATCTATTTCCCAAGCCATCGGCACGAGAGACTACCTACGGGTCCGAGCTGGCATTGGGCGTCCACCTGGCAGTATGGCACCAGCAGACTATGTACTGCGGCCATTTTCTGCAACCGAGCAACAGACGCTTGCCCTGCACATCGATCGAGCCGCCGATGCGGTGGAATCGCTCGTTGAGCGCGGACTGACCACCACCCAAAATCAGTTCCATCAAAAAGCCTAGACACCACAATGGCGGGATGAGTCTCTTCGGCATCACCCCGCCGTTGCTGGCTTAATGCGTCGTGCTTAGTGCTGATCTAGCCAGGAATCCAGTTTTGAAGTCATCCCGGTGAGCATTTTGCCAACCTGCGGTTCAGCCATCTGAGCGATCTTAGACCCCATGAAGGGGATCTTGGAATCAACAGAACCGGCAATTTCAACCACGGTGCCCGTCTCATCGTCAGTTGGGATCAGTTTGATCGTGGCAGTGCCGGTCGCTTTGGCCAACGGCACCTTAATCGTCACATTGGCATTGCGTGAACCGTCATCGCTAGCTGCCGACCACGCTTCTGACTGTTCAACTTGGACCCGACCCTTGACGAAACGTTGGACAGCAGAGGGCAACCGGTTGGCGATCTGCTCGCCGTCAATGCTGCGATGAATCGTCACCTGGGCGGTGTCACTGAGGGTAGGCTGTGCCGGAGTGACCGTGAATTGGTCGATGTCGGCACGGAATCCATCGGAAACATGCTGTTGGAACTCCCGGTTGATTAACCCTTCAAAGACTTTCTGTGGAGGGTGGGAAACGACGGTGGATTCTTGAAAAGCCATGGGCTCACTCTCTGCTGCTCGCTAACAGTGGATAGAACGCAAGTGTAAACGATGCAGCTTGGGAAAACCGTTATGCTAAAGGGTGCGCCGGTTGTGATTCATACCAGAAAACGGGAAGTTAAATTTTGTCTGAAGACGCTGTGTTATCAGGGTTGATAAACCACCTCCAAGCCGATTCTGCCGTAGCCGCCATGCGGACTTCTATTGCCCGGCCTGACCGAACCAAAGATCTCTCGCTGAGTCTTCCCGACGGCGCCCGCGAAGCCGTCACGGCTGCGCTAGTAGACTCCTTACAGGACGCCTCCTTCGCGGCACCCGTGGTACTGCTGGTGACAGCCACGGCCCGTGAGGCAGAAGATCTTGCCCAAGGCCTGGGTGCCTGGATGGATGCTAGGGCGATAGCGCATTTCCCGTCGTGGGAGACCCTGCCACATGAGCGACTGTCACCGCGCAGCGATACCGTGGGTGAACGCATGGCAGTATTGCGCAAATTGGCTCACCCAGGACGTGATGGCCAACCGGCACTACGTGTCGTGACCGCCCCGGTACGATCCATCGTTCAACCAATCGTCAAGGGCCTAGGGGATCTAGAACCGGTCCTATTACGCACCGGTGAATTTTATGACTTCGAACAGGTAGTCCAAGACCTCGCCAACGCAGCTTACACACGTGTTGACATGGTATCCCGCCGCGGTGAATTTGCCGTCCGGGGTGGCATCATCGACGTGTTCCCACCCACCGAAGACCATCCGTACCGCATTGAATTCTTCGGTGATGAAATCGAAGAGATCCGGTATTTCTCCATTGCAGATCAACGCTCGTTAGTCGATACCTCCGACGACGGCTCAGCAACCCCGACGTCGATGTACGCGCCGCCATGCCGTGAACTGCTCTTGACCGACGACGTCCAGCAGAAGGCTCGAGACCTCCAGGTGTCGATGCCCAACGTGTTGGAAATCCTTGAACCAATGTCCAACGGTGTAGCAGTCGAGGGGATGGAATCGCTGGCACCGTTAGTCACGCAGATGGAATCCTTCCTCGATGTCTTGCCGGAAGGCTCCGTCACGATCGTGATTGAACCTGAAAAGGTACGGTCCCGAGTCCATGACCTGTTGTCGACCAATGAGGAATTCTTGGCTGCTGCCTGGGCCGCAGCCGGGGAAGGCCTGGCAGCCCCGGTAGAAAATCAGCACGAAGCCGGCGGCTTCGCCACACTGGGAGATACTCGGACCTTGGCGCTGGAACGGGATCAAGGGTGGTGGCAGTTTACTGCCTTCGATATGGATGACACCTTTGATGCCACAGCGCTGCGTACCGGGTTTACTGCTCCGGCACAATTTGCTGGCGATGTGCCGGCGCTGATGGAACACGTGGAAAACCGCATCCGAGACAACTGGTCCATTGCGGTGGCTACCCACGGACCCGGTCCTGCACGTCGTCTGGCCGAAATCTTCAACGAGGCAGGCCACACTGCAACCGTGGTTGACCGCATCACCGAAGCCAAACCAGCCCACATCCAGATTACTGTCGCCAGCCTAGGCGCTGGATTTGCCTGGGCTGACCACCGCTTCGCCGTGGTGACCGAATACGACCTATTTGGTCGTCAAGCCGCAGGTACCCAGCGCGGTGAGAAACGCTCCCTGGCGCGTAAACGCCGCAACGCAGTCGACCCGCTAGCGCTTAAAGAAGGCGACTACGTTGTTCATAATCAACACGGGATTGCGAAATTCATTGAGCTGCAGCGTCGCAAAGTTGCCGGTGCACGCTCGAGTGCCGGTGAAGAAGGCTATCGCGAATATCTGGTCTTAGAGTTTGCGCCCTCCAAACGCGGAGGTGCCGGTGACCGGCTATTTGTACCCACCGACCAGCTTGACCAGGTCAGCCAATATGTCGGTGGCGATACGCCGACGCTGTCGAAGATGGGTGGGTCAGACTGGGCCCAAACCAAGTCCAAAGCGCGCCGAGCAACCCGAGAGATCGCCAAAGAACTCATCCAGTTGTATTCAGCTCGCATGGCAACCAGGGGCCACGCGTTTTCACCCGACAGCCCGTGGCAGGCTGAACTGGAAGAAGCTTTCCCACACATTGAAACCCCGGACCAGCTGACCACGGTTGAAGAAGTCAAACACGACATGGAAGCCGAAGTGCCCATGGATCGATTGGTTGCCGGTGACGTAGGGTTTGGTAAAACAGAGGTCGCTGTCCGGGCTGCGTTCAAGGCGATCCAGGACGGCAAACAGGTGGCATTATTGGTTCCCACCACCCTGTTGGCTCGTCAGCACACCGAAACTTTTGCCGAGCGATTCGCCGGGTTCCCTGTGACGGTGCGGGCCTTGTCACGATTCCAAAAGACCAAACAATCTCGCGAGACGATCGATGCGCTAGCCGAAGGAACCGTGGACATGGTCATCGGTACCCATCGGTTGCTATCCGATGAGATCCAGTTTAAGGACCTTGGCCTGGTGATCATTGACGAAGAACAGCGCTTCGGCGTCGAACACAAAGAAAAACTCAAACAGCTGCGTACCAATGTTGATGTGCTGGCTATGACAGCAACCCCGATTCCACGAACCCTGGAAATGTCAATGACTGGGATCCGTGAGACTTCTACCTTGGCCACCCCGCCGGAACAACGCCACCCGGTATTGACCTACGTTGGCCCGTACACCGACAAACAAATCATTGCGGCTATTCGTCGTGAGATGATGCGCGAGGGCCAGGTGTTCTATGTCCACAACCGGGTCAACAGCATCAATAAGGTTGCGGCACGCATTCAAGAATTAATTCCTGAAGCACGCGTGGCAGTTGTCCACGGTCGTATGTCCGAGTCCACGCTGGAACAGATCATGGTCGATTTCTGGGAAAAAGAATACGACGTGCTGGTTTCTACTACGATTATCGAAACCGGACTGGACATTGCCAACGCCAACACCCTGATCATCGAAGACGCCCATCGCTACGGCCTTTCCCAGCTACATCAGTTGCGTGGTCGTGTGGGGCGTGGCCGTGATCGCGCATATGCCTACTTCCTGTATGACACCGGCAAACCACTAAATGAAACCGCTATGGAACGTCTCAAAGCTGTGGCCACCCATAATGAGCTTGGCTCAGGCTTGCAATTGGCCCAAAAGGACCTTGAGATCCGTGGGGCAGGAAACCTGCTGGGTGGAGAACAATCCGGTCACATCGCCGGGGTTGGCTTCGACCTATATATTCGCATGGTGGGAGAAGCCGTTACGGATTTCAAGGGCGAAGAAGATACGTCACCGCCAGAAGTCAAAGTCGAGCTGCCCGTCAACGCGCACCTGCCGCATGACTATGTACCAGGGGAACGACTGCGCCTGGAGGCCTACCGCAATCTGGCTCAAGCCTCCGACACTGCAGCCGTGGAAGCTGCCGTTGAAGAGCTACAGGACCGCTACGGTGAACTGCCCGAAGCCGCACAGAACCTCGTGGCCGTGGCGAACTTCCGAAACACCGCTCGCGAATATGGTGTCCATGAGGTGATGCTGATGGGCAAGAACATCAAGTTCGGCCCGGTGGAGGAACTACCAGACTCACGCGCGATGCGCATGAAGCGGATGTACCCGGGGGCTGTGCATCGGGCGCCGCTCAAAGCCATCATGGTACCACGACCCAAAACCCAGGCGGTGACCGGCAAAGACCTCGTCGATGCCGAACTGCTGGAATGGGCCGGCAAGTTCTTAGCGAATATCTTCGGCGAAAACTAAACCTTTATCCGGGACCGTAAGAGTCCCGGATCCCGAGGTGCCCCCGACAGCAGCCGTGCGGCCGGTGTCGTATTGATCAGCAAGCCGACGATAAACGAGACGACCAAGGCGACGCTCATGCGCAATAACCAGTGCGCCAGCGAATCATCGTCGAAGCCGTTTTGGTGCATCCATACCAACACCAGTCCGTGGAAAAATACCACAGCCGTGCCGGTGCGTACCAAACGTGAGACGCTTGTTTGGACGGCTGGGAACTTTTGTATCCCATCGTTGACCCAGGTGGCAAAAATCAAAATGAAGCCAGCGGTTACCACGATGGCAATCAGGGGTGTAAGCAAGATCGTGCCAAAGTCTCCGACCTGAATATAGTGGGCACGTACCTCGGTTGTGTACGTGACCCCCAGTGCGGTTACGACTAACGCCAGGCCGAGGGCGGCCAAGACGTGAGAAGAATATCGGCGAACCAGCGGCATGAGGAGTTTCCGCAGCTGTTCTCCGACGAGCAGATAGAACATGACCGGCCATGCCAGTCCGAGCCGAAGCGGTGTTTCTACCAGTGGATGGGTTTCGAATACGCCATTGGTAACTAACTGATAGCAAGCATACGAAGTCAGCACCCCTAGCAGAGCGACGGTCCAGACCACAGCTGAGCCCAGTGGCTCTAAAAATCTGCGTAGCAGCGTCGCACCGGCCAGGGTTGTGATGAACCAGGCGGCCATCCAAAAGATTGATTGCCCTGCTCCACCCGACCAGCCGGAATGTAAATGGTCGAGGATAATGTCGCGTTGTCCCCATTCCACAGCAATAAGCCACACTGAGATGATCACTGACCAGGCCAGATAGGGGATGAGCAGCGTGTCCCAGCGCCTAGAAAATTCCGAGAATAGTGTGCGCCCCGGAGTAAAGAAGAACCCGGAGAGCATGAAGAATAACGGCATCCGCCAGATGGTGAGCAATTCCGAGTTGGGAAAATAACCAGCGTGGCCTACCACCACCATAATGATGGAAAAGACACGAAGCAGGTCGATTCCGAGGTTCCGAGTTGGGCGGGTGGTGATCATAAATCCGTTTCAACTATGAGGCAGCAATGATTACCCGAAGTAGTCGTTTCTGAGCTACTCCAGATAGCGCACGAGCCGCCGGTGTCATGTTCAAAACAGCCCCACGGCAAACGCTGTGGTCAAGGCTACCCCAAAGCTAATGAAAAGATCACCTGAAGCATTGGTATTGAAGCCAATTGCCTGTATCCACAATAGGATTAAGCCATTGGATAGCCCTACTGTCGAAACCGTCCGCAGTTAGTCGTCCCACGACTGGTTCCAGGAACATCCACCCGTGCAGCAACCGGTTGACGCCGGTTGAATAGATCATCAAAAAGCCGACGGCACGATCATTGCGATACCCGGAGCGATGAATGACCAGCCAAATCGTCCAGCATGAATGTAGTGTGCGGCAACGTTGTCATGATATGCCACCACGAGCGACGCAGTAAGCAAAAAGATCACCGGAATGCGCGAAGCAACTGATCGCTTAGAAGGCCCGGATCAGCAGGAACCATGAAGACATCCCAAAGCCGAGCACCCTGTATCGTTGCGCGAACCGATGTACAGGTGGTGCAGCATATCTGTTGGCGTATCCCATTTGATACCAACCACGATCAGGGTAATGATCATAGACCATGTCAGGTGGGGGATTAAAAGCGCCAGGACAGCATAAGGAATAACCGCATCCGCCATACGAAAAGCAGGCTGGAACCGTCACAGATTCCCGAATGTATCCGCACGACCCTGGCAGTAGAAAGGCGACTCAGTGCGTCGATGCTGAGATTTCGGTGTGACATATTCACGTGGTAGGAAACCTAACTGCACCCGGGGTAATAGACCCACCCCGGGTGCAGTTAGGTAGCTCTTTGCGAGAGTCCTTTTAGAGATTAGGAGAGTTGGTTTCGTGAGCTGGATCAGTCACGAATTCTGCATCAACGGTATTGGAACGTCCGACGATTTGCTTCGGAATAAAGTATGCGACAGCACTCAGAATCACGACGCTAAGCATCGGAACCCAGACATTTTCAAATGACAGCAGGTTGATCATATACAAGCCAGCAACAAACAGGGCGAGTGCGATGACGAAGATCAGCAAGTTACCAGCCGTATTGCCTTCACCGGAGAAATTTGCCGGTTTACCGTCACGAATCACGGGGACACCTCGTTCTTTCAAAAATTCTATTGTCGCCAGCATAGCGTGGGCGACGGTGCGATGATGTGTTGTTAACTAAGGATAGCGTAAGTCGAACTAGCTCCGAGCCGGGTTGCGCCAGCTTTGAGCATCTCGATGGCATCTTGTCGGGTGCGGATGCCGCCAGAAGCTTTGACACCAAGATCATTACCTACGGTATTGCGCAGCAAAGCCACATCTGTCACTGTCGCACCGCCGGGTCCGAATCCAGTGGAGGTCTTGACGAAGTTAGCACCGGCTTCAACGGCTGCTTCACAAGCAATGATCTTCGCCTGCTCTGTCAGCGATGCCGTCTCTAAGATGACTTTGACGATCACGTCATGCCCGGCTGCGGCTTCCACGACAGAACGAATATCATGCACCACTGCAGCCTTATCGGCAACCAGCGCTGCAGACTGGTTGATTACCATATCGACTTCCTCGGCACCCTGGGCAATGGCCTGGGCAGTTTCAAAGGCTTTGGTTTCTGGGGTCTGGGCTCCAGATGGAAAACCGATGACCGTACAGATCTTGACCGGTGATTCAGCAAGACGTTTGGCAGCGTGCGCGACCCAAATGGGCTGCACACACACCGAGGCTGTAATAAATTCTGCGGCTTGATCACAGAGTTTATCGATATCTTGGGCCGTGGCGGTGGGCGCCAGCAGAGTGTGATCGATCAGCAACGCCAGCTGGCTGCTATCGAGTTCATCCACTTGTGTTGGGCTCAGTGGGGCGGTATCGGACACGGAGTCTCCTTATTTGACTTGGACCAGGGTGGCTGCTTCGTCGCGTAACTGCTGCAATATCGAGCGTATGTTGTCTATTCCGGTCCCGGGGTCAGCCGTGACCGAAACATAGCATTTGACCTTCGGCTCGGTACCTGAAGGACGAATCATTAATCGCGCAGACACGGATCCTTGTGTAGTAAACGCCAGCATGTTCATAGGGCCGTAGCGTTGCGACAGAGCGACATCGGGCTGCTGATAATCAACAATGCTGACCGGTGCGAAGCCCGCTAAGGATTTCGGCGGATTGGCTCGTAGATCGTCCACGAGCAGCTTGCCAGTACTGGGGGAGGGCACCGGGACGGCGACCATATCGGTCAAGGTTGCTCCCAGGTGATCATTCAGTTGCGTCAGATATGTCAATAGGTTGGAACCAGCGGCTTTGAGCTCAGCCGCAAGATCAAGGAGCACAACGGCTGCGGACAATCCATCTTTGTCGTTGACCAAATGTGGGGCCACCGCATAACCGAGTGCTTCTTCATACCCATAGCCCAGGTGACCAACCCGACAAATCCATTTGAAGCCCGTCGGGGTCACTTCATGGTGGACATCGTGTTGTGCTGCCAACTGAGCTAACTGCGGTGCGGAGACAATCGAATTTGCCGCAGCCAAATTCTGCTGTGCCAGATACGGCATGAGCCGGGCACCCAGCAACAGACCAACCTGATCACCGGAAAGCCGTTGCCATTGACCATCGACGGGGAGCGCGACGGCCAACCGGTCGGCATCAGGATCATGAGCCACAATCAGATCAGCCTGCGCTACCTGGCTCGCTGTGGCAAATGCTTCATCCAACGCCCCGGGTTCTTCCGGGTTCGGAAAGGCCACGGTAGGAAACGCCGGATCTGGCTCCGACTGGCTGGTCACAAGCTGTGGGGCATTAAAACCGGTGGCCTCGAGCAGCTTGATAAAGGTTGCGGCGCCAACGCCGTGCATAGCCGTATAGACGACATGCAGATCACTTCGGGGTGTGTGCGCTGGTGAAAGTTCCGCAACGAACTCGGCTACAGCCATGACGTAATCGTCGATGATGGTGTCTGGAATGTATTCCCAGCCGCTAGCTGCTCGGGGTGGCAGGTGGTCGGCGGTGTTCCATAGCTGGATATGACCGGCGATGATCTGGTCGGTGGGTGCGGTTAGCTGCCCGTAGGCTCCGGCAGTATCGTCGGCTGTCAGCAGCTGGGGGCCAAGGTACACCTTATAGCCGTTATCTGCCGGCGGATTATGCGAGGCGGTCACCATAATGCCGACATCGGCCTGAAAATGTTTCAACGCAAAGGCCAACACCGGGGTGGGTGTCCTGACCGCTAGCAGCCGGACTCGACATCCCGCTGCGGTGAGCACCGCGGCAGAATCAACGGCAAAGTCTTTTGAACCGTGGCGGGCATCGTAGCCGATGACTACAGAAGGAATTTTGATGTGTTGTTTGGCGAAATCTGCGATTCCTGCAGCAGCTCGTTGCACGACGACGCGATTCATTCGCGCGGTGCCTGGCCCCAGTGGGGCGCGAAGTCCTGCGGTGCCAAACGTTAAAAACCCGGCAAATCGTGCTGTCAAAGCGGTAAGCGCGGTTTCGTCCCCGGCGTCAGCGGCGTGAATTTCTTGGGTCAACACTCCCGCATTTTCGGGGTCAAGGGTGAGCCATTCACGGGCTGCTGCAATCGGGTCACTCATATCAGATGGCCTGAATGATATCGGCAAGTAGCTTTGAGACCTGTGGCGCGGCGGCCTGACCGGCAGCGATAACATCCTCATGGGACAGGCGAGCCTCCGTGATCCCGGCTCCGGGGTTGGTGACCAGCGAGATGCCCAAGACTTCCAAACCGGCGTGCCGGGCTGCGATAGTATCCAACGCCGTCGACATTCCCACCAGATCCCCTCCGAGCTTGGCGGCCATGGCCACTTCGGCTGGGGTTTCATACTGCGGACCGGCGAATTGCACGTAGATGCCTTCGGTTAAATGTGGATCGACCTGTTTGGCGATGGTACGCAACCGGGCGGCATAAGCATCAGTCATGTCAACAAATTCTGGACCGACCAGTGGGGTCACACCGGTCAGATTGATGTGATCGGCAATCAGCACCGGGGTGCCGGGGGTAAGGCGAGGATCAAGCCCGCCGCAACCATTCGTCAGTACGACGACGCCGGCGCCGGTTGCGGCAATGGTGCGAACCACGTGAGCCACGGCGTGGACATCACGGTTGGCATAAAAGTGGGTGCGCGAACCGAACACTAGCGCGCGACGACCATGAGCTAACCGGACCGAGGTGACCTTCTGTACGTGACCAGCCACGCCGTCGCCGCCCAGACCGGGGATGTCGTTGAACGAGACTTCGGCTACCACTTCGCCAAGGGAGTCGATTGTGTGTGCCCAGCCGGAGCCCAACACCACCCCGATATCGTGTCGGTCCGTGCCCAATGTGTCGGCCAATACGGCCGCTGCCTGGCGGGCGAGTTCAAAGCCGGGGTGATCTCCGAATAAAAATTGTCTCGTATCGTTCACAGCCCCCACTGTAGCGCCGCGACAGATCAAAACCAACGAAACACCAGGTGTACGCGTGTGATTGTGCATTTTGATGCAAAACAGACCACAATAGAACCCGTGAGCACTCTAGAAATTGTCCCGCGTCCTTCCATTACGATCATCGGCGGTGGCCCCGGTGGCTATGAAGCCGCCCTAGTGGCCTCCAAATTTGGTGCCGATGTTACACTCATTGAACGCAATGGGATTGGCGGATCAGCGGTATTGACCGACGTCGTGCCATCCAAAACCCTCATTGCCTCGGCTGATTCGCGACGGCGCGTCATGAGTGCTCCGAGCCTGGGGTTGGAATTTGATGCGCACTCGGTCAAGTCCAACATCGAACGCATTGACCGCCGTCTGCTGCGCCTGGCCTCGGATCAGTCCGAAGATATTCGCCGTGGCCTGCAAGCCAACGGGGTGCGCATTGTCATGGGCCAGGCCCGATTCGTCAATCGTAATGTTGTGGAAGTCAAAACCATGGAGGGCGATGTCGAAGAAGTCGCCGCTGATGCAGTACTGATCGCCACGGGTGCCTCACCACGTGAGCTACCGACCGCAAAGCCCGATGGTGAACGCATATTCAACTGGAAACAACTCTATGCGATGAACGAGCTACCCGAACACATGGTGGTGGTTGGATCCGGTGTCACGGGTGCCGAATTTGCATCCGCCTACCAACTGCTGGGGTCTAACGTGACGTTAGTATCCTCGCGTGACACCTTGCTGCCGGGTGAAGACCCCGATGCAGCGCAGGTACTGGAAGAAGTGTTCTCTGAAAGCGGAGTCAACGTGATTTCCCGTACCAGAGCCGAAGCCGTGACACGGATTCGTAACGGCGTGCGTGTTGAGCTGTCCTCGGGAGGCTATGTTGAAGGCTCCCACTGTTTATTGGCAGTAGGCGGGATCCCCAATACTAGCGAGCTGGGCTTGGACAATATTGGTGTGGAGGTCACCGAGACCGGCCACATTAAAATCGATGCGGTCTCGCGTACCTCGGTGCCGGGGATTTATGCCGCCGGCGACTGTACCGGACGTCTCGCGCTGGCCTCGGTTGCCGCCATGCAGGGGCGCATCGCCGTCAACCACATTCTGGGCGACGTCGTCAAACCGTTCTCCCGCAACCAGGTTGCCTCGAATATTTTCACCTCCCCGGAAATCGCCACGGTGGGTATCACCGATGCGATGGTCAAGTCCGGCGAATACCAGGTCGATGAGTACATGATCCCGATGGCCTCCAATCCGCGCGCCAAAATGATGAACGTCACCGAGGGGTTCGTCAAGATCTTCGCTCGTCGCGGCTCCGGCCACGTTGTGGGCGGGGTGATTGTTGCACCGCGGGCTTCGGACTTGATCTATCCACTGTCGTTAGCCGTGTCTCAAAAACTCCACGTCGATGACCTAGCCGAGACATTTACTATCTATCCATCGCTGTCGGGCACCGTGGCGGAAGTGGCTCGCCAATTGCATAAGCGAGAACAGTTCTAATGACGGCGTCCGGCGCACCCGGCTGCGCTGGAGCTTGGCCAGGGCTACACTGAAAATCATGATGATCTCGTGCGTCGTTGGGAGATATCGTGACTGACAATATTTTGTGGCAGCCCACACAAGACCAGGTGCAGGCAACCGCCATGTATCAGTTCATGGAAACCATGAACACTCAACACGGTTTGGCACTGCAAACCTACCTGGACCTGTGGCAGTGGTCCGTGGAGAACCTGGAACTCTTCTGGACAGAAATCTGGGACTACTTCGAGGTGATTGGCCAAAAACCCACCTCAGCCATGCTGACCGGGCAGCTGCCTGATGCCCAATGGGGTAAAGGTGCCAAGGTCAACTACGCAGAAAATATTTTGCGACACGCCCACCAGCTGGCTGATACCGAAGCCGTTGTCGGACTCGATGAATCCCTCAACCGCACCGTTTTAACCTGGAAACAACTCAACGAACAGGTTGGCGCCTTCGCCCACCATTTGCGCAGCATCGGCGTAGGCCCCGGCGACGTCGTAGCAGCAGCCGTACCCAATATCCCACAGGCCATCGTGGCACTCCTGGGCACTGCAGCGGTGGGGGCCATCTGGTCGGTGGTCAACGTCGACTTCGGCGTCACCGGAATCGTCAGTCGATTCAAACAGCTTGCACCCAAAGTCCTCATCACGATCGATGCCCTAGAACTCGGCGGAAAACTTCGCGACCAAACCGATGACCTGGACGCGCTGTTGACCCAACTGGATTCGGTGAGTCACCACATCCTGGTCGAAAATGCCGGGCCTCAGGTCAGTGACACCGTGGCTCAGATCACGGCAAAACATCAGGTCAGCACAACCCGTTACGCTGACATCATCGCCCAGCCGCGCGAACCGGAATTTGCACCCGTCGAATTCTCCCATCCGCTGTGGGTGCTATACTCGTCGGGCACCACTGGCACGCCCAAAGGCATCGTCCAGGGCCATGGCGGCACCGTATTAGAGATCGCCAAATCCTTTGGGCTGCACTACCGAGTGCCCCAAGGCGCACCCGTCTACATCAGTACGTCCACCACGTGGATGCTGTGGAATATGCAAGTCGCCACCTTGATCACCGGAGCCAAGGCCGTTACATACTCCGGCGCGGTCTTCGCCGGGGGACCCGGGCGCCAATTTGAGATCCTGGCCAAGGAACAGGTGGCCTTCTTCGGCTGCGGTGCCGCGATCCTCACCGGCGTTCAGGAATCTGGCTTCATCCCCAAAAATCATTACGACCTGTCACATTTGACCGATATCCTGGTTTCTGCCTCACCACTGCCGGCACGCACCTGGCGATGGGTCTATGATGCCGTCAGCCCCAAGCTGCGCCTACGATCCGATTCCGGTGGCACCGACGTGTGTTCGGTATTTGTCGGCTCCAACCCGATGGATCCGGTGCGCATCAACGAACTAATGGGCCCCGCCTTAGGGGTGGCCGCCGACGTCTATGACGAAACCGGCACTCCCGTAACCGAACAGGTCGGCGAGTTAGTCATTACCAAACCCATGCCAACCATGCCACTGTATTTTTGGAATGACGACGACGGCGCCCGCTACCGCGACGCCTATTTCAGCCAGGACCCGCACATCTGGTACCACGGCGACTTCGCCACGAAAACTGATCGGCTGTCCTTTGTCATCCACGGTCGCTCAGATGCCACGCTAAACCGCGGTGGTATCCGCATGGGGTCCTCTGATCTCTACCAGATCGTCGACGGTCTGGTCGAGGTCAGCGCCTCGATGGTTATCGGTGCAGAACTCGACGACGGCGGTTATTACATGCCACTGTTCGTCGTCCCGCGCGATCCCCACATTGATCCGCAGGCCCTCAAAACCAAGATCATTGAAGCCATCCGCACCGAGCTGTCACCTCGCTATGTACCCGATGAGATCATCATCGCCCCCGGTGTGCCGATGACAAAAACCGGCAAGCTGATGGAAGTTCCAATCAAACGCGTTTTCCAGGGCATGTCCCCAGAAAAGGTCGCCACCGAAACCGCTGCTGAACCCGAGGTACTCAAGTGGTTTTTGAATTACGCATCCAACTACGCCCAGTAGGCCGCTCGAATTCGACTCCGCGACAGAAGCCATCGACATATTCGGTGTCTATTCGCGGGGTATAAGGTGGGGTACCGTCATGCAAGGCTGGAATGAATCCATTCACGCCACAACGGTACAGGCTCACACAATAACGTAACGGCCAAGTGCAGTTGGCAGAGCGATATGGAAATGCGCTCACCGGCTTTGGACATGATAAAACTGACGTCTTTGCGCCATAGCATGACGAGGCCCCGAACGCAGTGTGCGTCCGGGGCCTCGAAGAATAGTTCCAGTATTCTACATTTATGATGTGCGCTGAATTTCGTCCTGTTGCAAGTTGGACAGCGAACGGTATTTGGTCTCCGGGCTCAGCGCCAAGAAGATCAGCGTGATAGCTGATGCAGCGGCCAAATAATAGCCGACATAGGACACATCATAGTTCCCCATGAGCCAGGTAGCGATGAACGGAGTGAGCGCGGCACCCAGGATCGAAGAAACGTTATACGCAATACCAGAACCGGTGTAACGGGTTTCCGTTGGGAACAGTTCCGGCAGGATTGCTGACATTGGGCCGAAGGTCAGACCCATCAGGGCCATCCCTGCGATCATGAACAACACCATACGCATGGTGTTGAGGCTGCCATCAGTATTGACGATGATGTCAGCATTCAGCCACCAACCAAACAGCAGGCCGAAGGCGATCATCAGCGCGGTGATCACGAGCATAGTTGGTTTTCGCCCGAATTTGTCGGCGAAAATACCGGCAACTGGAATACATGCTGCGAAGAATAAAATCGAGATGAGCTGGATGACTAAGAAATCATTATAGGAAGTACCCAGACCGCCAGCATCAGGTGCACCGATGGCGTAGGAGAGGATCCAGGTGGTCATCAGGTAAAACAGCACATAGGTTGCGTACATGATGAACGTACCCAGGATCAGCTGCCACCAGTTTTTGCGGAAAACGTCTTTCAACGGGGCCTTGACGCGCTCATCTTTTTGGATAGCGCGCTTGAAAACAGGGGTTTCTTCAAGCGAAACACGGACCCAGAGCCCGATGGCTACCATGATGATCGACGCCAAGAACGGTACGCGCCAGACCCAGTCAATAAAAACGTGGTTATCGCCGTGCTCGGCAGAATTGTATCCGAAAGCCAGCGTCAAGATGAGGAAGAAACCGTTGGCCAACAGGAAACCAAACGGAGCACCCAGTTGTGGCCACATGGCCGCGGTGGCTCGCTTACCTGGTTTGGCGGTTTCGGTGACCAGCAGAGCCGCCCCCGACCATTCGCCACCGAGCCCAAGACCCTGGCAGAAGCGCATGATCGTCAGCATAGCTGGCGCCCACAAACCAATCTGGTAGAACGTTGGCAGCAAACCAATGATGAAGGTTGCAATACCCATGGTCAACAGCGCACCGATAAGCGTGACCTTACGACCCAGACGGTCACCCATGTGACCGAAAATGATGGAGCCGAGCGGTCGGGCGACGAAGGCCGCACCAAAAGTGGCCATCGAAGCAAGCAGCGCGGTTTGCGCGTCACCACCTGGGAAGAAAATCAGCGGGAAGACCGATACCGCTGCGGTGGCGTAGATATAGAAATCGTAGAATTCGATGGTTGTGCCGACGACCGAGGCCAAGATGATTTTCCAGCGGGGAACGCCCAGCTCATCATCTTGTACACCATGCGAAGTCATTGCGGATTGCGTTGACATCAGAAGTACCTTTGTTGTGAGTTTAAAAAGCATTCAGGTGGCATCCAAAGATATCACCTTGAAAACAGTTAATTATAGGTAGGTCACCAGCTGGTCTATCAAACTCCGACTCCGTATTACCCTGGAATTGCCCGTATTATCCTTCGATTGTGGCCAAAATCGCACCGGCGTTCACTGTTGCGCCAGCTTCAGCGCTGAGCTCGGTGACTTTGCCAGCTTTATGGGCTGTGATGGGTTGTTCCATTTTCATGGCCTCAAGTACCAGGATGAGGTCTCCTTCGGAGACTTCATCTCCAACGTCGACACCCAGTTTAACGATCGTGCCCTGCATGGGAGACGTCACCGAGTCGCCCGAGGCCACAGAGGCACCGCTACTGGCTGTTGCACGACGTCCAGGACGACGACGTTTTGGTTTGGTATCAACCGCAGCGATACCGGCAAGTGAGTCCGGCAGGGTGACTTCAACGCGCTTGCCATTAACCTCAACGGTTACGACCCGACGATCAACGTCGTCGTCAGCATTCATGCCTGGAACAACCGATTGTGGTTGCAGCTCATTGATGAAATCAGTCTCGATCCACCGGGTGTGGACGGTGAAAGGACCCTCGGCGGGGATCTTTTGACCCGGCTGATCTAGCTCGGGTGCAAAGTTTGGATCCTGGATGACCGTGCGGTGGAACGGCAGCACTGTTGCAAGGCCGGCGATGCGCATTTCATTGAGGGCTCGTTGTGAGCGCTGCAAAGCTTCTTTGCGGTCTTTGCCGGTCACGATCAGTTTGGCGACCATCGAGTCAAAGGCTCCCGAAATGGTTTCGCCTTCTTCAACTCCGGTATCAATGCGGACACCAGGGCCGCCGGGTAGACGCATTTTGGTGATCATGCCGGGGGCGGGCATGAAGTTTTGACCGGGATCTTCTGCGGTAATGCGGAATTCAAATGAGTGGCCTACGACTTGTGGGTGGTCATAGCCCAGGAGCTCTCCACGGGCGATGCGGAACTGCTCTCGCACCAGGTCAATGCCGGTGACTTCTTCCGACACCGTGTGTTCGACCTGCAGACGCGTGTTGACTTCCAAAAATGAGATCGTGCCGTCCTGGCCGATCAAGAACTCACAAGTACCGGCTCCAACGTAGCCCGCCTCTTGCAGCAAAGCGACCGAGGCGTTGTAGAGCTGCTGTTGTTGGTCTGGGGTCAAATATGGTGCGGGGGCTTCTTCAACCAGTTTTTGGTTTCGACGCTGTAGCGAACAGTCGCGGGTGGAAATGACAACAACGTTGCCCTCTTGGTCTGCCAGGCACTGGGTTTCCAAATGGCGTGGTGCATCGAGGAAGCGTTCGACAAAGCACTCGCCCCGACCAAAAGCTAAGGTCGCCTCCCGGACGGCAGATTCATAAGCTTCAGGGATTTCGGCGCGTTTGCGGACAACTTTGATGCCGCGACCGCCCCCGCCGTGAGCGGCTTTGATGGCTAATGGAAGACCGAATTCATCCGCGAAGTCAACAACTTCCTGGGAGGACTCCACCGGATCAGTGGTACCCGGGGCCAGTGGCGCCCCAACCTTATGTGCGATGTGGCGGGCTGCGACCTTATCACCCAGCGCGTGGATGGCCGCTGGGGGAGGCCCAATCCAGACCATTCCTGCATCAATCACGGCTTGAGCAAAGTCAGCGTTTTCTGCCATGAATCCATAACCGGGGTGAACTGCATCGGCGCCGGAGTCTTTGGCAGCTTTCAGCACCTTGTCCATGGACAGATAGGTATCTGCTACGGTCTCACCGTTGAGGGAGAATGCGTGGTCTGCCAAGCGGACGTGCATCGCATCGCGGTCAGGGTTGGCATAAATCGCGACGGCTTCTAGTCCTTCGTCTTGTGCAGCGCGAATGATACGCACCGCGATTTCACCTCGATTAGCGATCAAAACCTTCGAAAAGGATCGGTAGACCATCGAGGACGACGCAGTGGTCATGGACATAGAAACTTAACTCCTTGGTTGGAACGCTCCGCAGAATAGGCGCACGATACGGTAAGCATACCGTTGCCATCTAAAGCAGCTTAGGACGAATCGGTGGAAACCATACAGAATGACGCACCGTGTCAGCTAATAATGCGCACTTTATTGTAGGAAACCTACAAGACTGTGGTCTACTTGGCTACCTGCCAGAGCTTCGTGAGCGAAACGCCCATGCCTTCAAAGAGTTCGCGCACTGCTCGCAAGGACAGCCCCAGCACCGCATTCGGGTCGCCTTCGACCCGTTCGATCATGGTGGCACCATAACCCTCGAGGGTGAATCCACCTGCAACATAGAGGGGCTCACCGGTGGCTATATAATCCTCGATCACCGCATCACTTACCCTGGCAAATGACACGTTGGCGCTAACGACCTCTTCGGCAACCTCGCGTTTTTGTTGATCCTGAATCTCAATGACACAGTGACCACTGTGCAGGGTGCCCGTCTTGCCGCGCTGAGCTTGCCAGCGGACTCGAGCAACGTCGGGCTGCAGTGGTTTCCCATAGGGTTTACCTTCAAACTCGAAGACAGAATCGGCGGCAATAATGTAGGTGGGACGAGTGATCTGGTGTTCTAGCAGGAGTAAATCTGCCACAGTGTGAGCTTTGGCAGTTGCAAGTGCCTGGGCTTGTTCTTGAGGTAAGGCAATGGTTGCGGCGAGTGCTTCCTCATCAATGTCGGCAGGACGTTGATGAAAGGACAGCCCGGCACGGCGCAAGATATGGGCCCGGGCGCTGGAAGCTGAACCCAGAATAATGTCAATGGTCATCGCAGTGCTCTCTCTAAGGTGTCCAGGCCCATGGATCCCAACTGCAGGGCGCGGGTATGGAAAGTTTTCAGATCAAACCCCGGTGTCGGTTCGTGTGCGGCACGAATTTGTTGCCAGATCCGCTTGCCGACGGCATAGCTTGGTGCCTGTCCTGGCCAGCCGAGATACCGAACAAACTCAAATGCCAAAACGCCAGGAGTCTCATTGAGATGTGCTTGTAAAAATGCAAAACCAGTCTCGGGATCCCACGTTTTGCCACCCCATGATTGCGGTGACTTAAACCCACAGTGCACCCCGATGTCAAAAACTACTCGAGCAGCTCGCATTCGCTGGGCGTCCAACATACCTAAGTAGTCGCCAGGGTCATCAAGATAACCGAGTTCTTTCATGAGGTCTTCAGCATACAGCGCCCAGCCTTCGCCATGACCGGAGACCCATAACCAGTTGCGCCGCCACGAGTTGAGCTGGTCGGCATTGAGCATGGCGGTGGCGATCTGTAAGTGATGCCCGGGGACTCCTTCGTGAAAGACTGTAGTGGTCTGCTGCCAGGTGGTAAAGGAATCTTCGCCTTCCGGTACCGACCACCACATGCGCCCGGGGCGTGAAAAGTCTTCGGAAGGGCCCGTATAATAAATCCCGCCATCTTGGGTCGGGGCGATCATTGCTTCGACATAATCCATGGGAGCCGGGATGTGAAAATGTTGTTTCATGGCCGCAATGGTCGAATCCGAGAGGTCTTGCATCCATTCCCGCAGGGCCTCGATACCGTGCAGCTGACGAGCCGGGTCAGCAGAAAATACCTGGCGGGCTTGTGCAATGCTCAGTCCCGGTTGAACGCGGTCTGCAATGCGTTGCTGCTCGTCAACAATACGGTCTAGTTCTGCAAGAGCCCAAGCATAGGTTTCAGCCAGATCAATTTTGGAACCTAGGAATTCCTGCGAGGCTAGCGCGTAGTAGTCCTGACCCACAGCATCGTAGGGCCGTGCCTGACCGTGTAAGTCCTCTTTGAGGTAGGTCGCAAAATCTGCATACGCGGCAGCAGCTTGGCGGGCGCTACGATCAACATCGGTATACAAAGTGTGGGGCAGGTGAGAGGCCGAAGTGACCAAGTCTGTGAAAAAGTTTTCCGCTGCTGCCTGGGCTTGGACAATACAGGCTTCAACCTGGCGTTGAGCCGGTGGCAGACCATCTTCGACCGCCCTGTTGAGACGAGCTCGATAACCGCTCAGTGCCGAGTCGACCTTGGCTAACCGAGCTGCGATATTGCGCCAGTCTTCAGAGGTTTCAGTGGGCATCAGATCGAACGTAGCCCGAATATCTTGCACCGGAGAGGCAATATTATTGAGCGGCACTACTCCGGTCGCATATAACTGGCGGTCCACCGTCAGTCGTTCTACCAGGGCGTCCTGAGTGACGCGGTCCTGGTTTGACCGCGGTACGAGTTTGTCCAAACGTCGGAGCACATCGGCTTGAAGCGCGTCCAATGCCGCTGCACCGTCGGGCGAATAGTCCGACAGTTTATCTGCGTAACCAGGTAGTCCAATTTCAGATGCGGTAACTGGATACAGCTCAGCCAGGTGTCGCGCGTAGTCCTCGGCCAGAGCATCAATAGAAGTTTCAGGCATAGTCTCATCCTATGGGGCAGTCCGGTCGGTTTGCCGGATCGCACGGGCAGATTCACCCTGAACATTCTAAAACTGCCCCGTGGCAAAGACGGCCTGACCTGTTAGGATGTTATCCAAGTCACACCGGCGTGAGTTGCTAGCCCCTAGCATTCGGACGTTTTGTAGGAGCTCATCATGACAACTGAGACCACCCCAACCCCGCTAGTTCGAATGTCTGGAGTCAATAAACATTTTGGCAGTTTTCAAGCGCTGTCGGATATCAACGTTGACATCCCCAAGGGCCAAGTTTGCATTGTGGTCGGCCCCTCAGGGTCCGGGAAATCTACCTTGTGCCGCACCATCAACCGACTTGAAACTATTGACGACGACGGCGGATTCATCGAAATCGACGGTAAGCGACTGCCTGAAGAAGGCAAAGCCTTGGCTGCCCTGCGTGCCGACGTCGGTATGGTATTTCAATCCTTCAACCTCTTCGCACACAAAAGCGTTCTAGAAAACGTTACCCTTGGCCCGACTAAAGTTCGCAGGTTGTCCAAAAAACAGGCCGAAAAAGAAGCAATGGAATACCTAGAACGTGTGGGTGTTGGCGAACAAGCTCGAAAACTGCCAGCACAACTCTCCGGCGGTCAGCAACAACGTGTCGCGATCGCTCGAGCCCTTGCCATGAAACCCAAGGTTCTACTGTTTGACGAACCGACTTCAGCGCTCGACCCAGAAATGGTCCAAGAAGTCCTAGACGTCATGATTGACCTAGCTGCAGGTGGTATGACCATGGTCGTTGTCACCCACGAAATGGGCTTCGCACGCAAAGCCGGAGACCGCTTGCTCTTTATGTCCGAAGGGGCCGTCATCGAAGACACCACACCGGAGAAATTCTTCAAAGACCCAGAAACCAGCCGAGCCAAAGATTTCCTCTCAAAAATCTTGACCGAATAATACTTCACTTCACTATTCATTACGCACTGAAAGGTACTCACCATGAAGACACCTTGGATGAAGATTGCAGCATTAGGAGCAGCCGGTGTGCTGGTACTGTCCGCCTGTTCACCGGGCGCAACAGAGGATTCGGCAGAAGACGATGCCGCCGGCGGTGGCGGCGGTGAAACCGTCACCGTGGGCATCAAATATGATCAACCAGGCCTGGGATTCCGTGAAGGAAACAACCCGCCAACAGGTTTCGACGTTGATGTTGCCAAAGCTGTGCTTGCCGAGATGGGGTACGAAGAGAACCAGATTGAATGGGTTGAATCACCAACCCCACAGCGTGAAAATATGCTGGAAAACGGTCAGGTCGACATGATCTTTGCCACCTACTCGATAACCGATGAACGCGATGAACGAGTCGATTTTGCTGGCCCATACTTCATGGCCGGTCAAGACATCCTCGTGAGCGTTGACGAAAATGACATTACAAGCCCCGAGGACCTCAACGGTCGAAACCTGTGTTCCGTCACCGGATCTACGCCAGCTCAAAACGTACGCGACATGTACGCAGATGAAGTAGAACTGGTCGAACAGGATGGGTACAGCGAATGCTTGACGTTCTTACAATCCGGGCAAGTTGATGCGGTCACCACCGATGACATCATCCTGGCTGGTCTTGCGGCATCCGATGAATATGCCGGCCAGTTTAAAGTCGTCGGTAACCCCTTTACTGAAGAACCATATGGTGTGGGACTTCAGGAAGGCGACGTTGAAACCTGTGAACAAGTCAATGAAGCCATTCAGAAACTCCAAGACGACGGCACCATTGATGAACTGTTGGCCGCCAATACTGAAGGCGTCGACTATGAAGCCAACGCCGAGCTCAATGACAACATTGAGCTCGTGACCTGTGGCGAATAATTCAACGGGTTAGTCGTCACTTCCGTGCGGCGAGGATTCGGCACCTCGAGATCTTCCGACGGTGCCGAATCCTCATCAGCACTCCTCACTAGCTCACTCCATTAGGCAGGCGACTATGGAAGATATTCTCTTTCTTTTTGAGCAATATCCAATTTGGGAGGGGTTCTGGACCAACATTAGACTGGCGTTTTGGTCCGCTCTCTTTGCCTTCACACTCGGCGTCATCCTCGCGCTGTTTCGTATCTCCCCGGTGCGCTCCATGAGTTGGCTCAGCGCGACTTTCATCAACCTGGTACGCAACGTCCCGCTGACGGTACTCGTTGTGATGGGCGTCCTGGTGTTCTGGGGCCAGCTGCATATGACATTGCATTCCGACTTCGATACGAACTTTTTCATGTTGGCAACAATCGCATTGTCGATCTACCATGCACCATTTTTTGCTGAAGCCATCCGTTCTGGGGTCAATACGGTTCCGCTTGGTCAAGCTGAAGCGGCACGCTCTATCGGCCTAGGGTTCTTTGCCGCAGCGCGGCTGATCATCATTCCACAAGCCCTACGAGGGGCGATCACCCCGATAGGCAATACTCTGATCGCCTTAATCAAAAACACAACGGTAGCTGCTGCCGCCTCGGTCATGGAAGCCTCAGGTGTGATGCGCACGATGATTGAATTCAACCCGAACATCATGGTGGCCATCTTTATGATCATTGCCATCGGGTTCAGCCTGATTGTTATTCCAGTTGGTCTGCTCACCACCTGGTTATCAGAGAAATTGGCGGTGACCCGATGAGTAACCAATACGTCCTCTTTGACGCACCAGGTCCGCGTTCGCGACGCATCATTACCGTATTAAACATCCTCGTTGCACTCATAGCTATCGGGGTGTTGACCTGGCTATATTTCGCACTTGCAGCCCAAGGACAGATGCAACCTCACCTATGGTGGAATGCAATTAACCTCAATGCTTGGTCCAACTATCTGCTCCCAGGGCTTATATTTACCCTGCAGGCCGCTGCCATCGCCGTGGTGACCTCGGTGATTTTCGGGCTGTTTTTCGGCTTCTTACGATTAGCACCGATCCGGGTCCTACGCTGGATCTCTATGGTCATCGTGGAATTCTTCCGGGCGGTACCCGTGCTAGTGCTGATGGTATTCCTGCACTTCTTTATTTCCCAGTACCTCTCGACCGTTGTTGACCCACGGAACTCGGCATACTATGCGGTGATTATTGCTCTGACACTATATAACGGAGCAGTCATTGCTGAACTTGTCAGATCCGGTGTCCGATCGTTGCCAGCAGGTCAACGTGAAGCAGCCTTAGCAGTTGGAATGACCACGACGAAATCCCTGCGTTTTGTCGAAGTGCCACAAGCACTCGTTGCGATGCTGCCATCGTTGGTCTCACAGTTTGTGATTATTCTGAAAGACTCTGCGCTGGGCTATATCATCGGTTTTGCTGAACTGTTGCGCTACTCGCGACAACTCGGAGCCGGCTACGGCAATATTATGCAGGCATTGGTGGTTGCGGCCATCATCTTTATCGTCATCAACTCAATCTTGGTGTGGGTGGCACAAATACTGTCACGTCGACTCAGCTCGCGAACCTCTGGTGTTACCGAGGTTGGCATCCCCGGAGTTGCTCCAATTGCCGGCGACACGGCCGAAGAAGAATTCACGGAGACGCGCGCCCAAGCGGTTATTCAACAAGACACCCCAAAATAGGCAGACAGTACGGCCTCATGCCCACACAATCCAACTGCTTTGGACTTGAGGCCGTATTCTCTAGAAGTTTTAGTAGCCTCGGGGTGGCGTGTGCCAACCGGGAGCCGAATTCCACGTGGACATGACACGGTTCCGTGTTGAATAATCCACGGGAGGTTCAGGTGGCGGTAACTCCACAAGCTGCGTGTTGATCACGGTCAGCAATGCTGCTGTTTCTTCTTCTGACAGGACTGTGCCGTGGACTTTTATGCCGGTTGATTCAGGTTGTGTCATAGTGGGATATTTCCGTGTTTACGAGCAGGACGGGACTCACGTTTAGCTACCGTGGCGCGCAGCGCACGTACCACCTGGGCGCGAGTTTCCGATGGTGCGATGACCGCATCAATATAACCTGAATCAGCAGCTTCATAGGGATTCAGTAAAGCAGCTTCGTAGTCTTCAATAAGTTCGGTGCGACGTGCTTCCACGTCACCACCGGCTTCCTCGACCGCGGCCAGGTCACGGCGGTACAAGATATTGACTGCGCCCTGGGCCCCCATGACACCGATCTGGGCTGTCGGCCAGGCTAGATTGAGGTCAGCCCCGAGCTTCTTGGAACCCATCACAATGTAGGCGCCACCGAAGGCTTTGCGAGTGATCACGGTAATTTTCGGGACGGTGGCTTCGGCATAGGCATAGATGAGTTTTGCACCGCGGCGAATTATGCCCGAGTGTTCTTGATCCACTCCGGGCAGGAATCCAGGGACATCGACGAGCGTGATAATTGGGATATTGAACGCATCACAGAACCGCACGAAGCGGGCAGCTTTTTCTGAAGCTGCGATATCCAAGGTGCCAGCCAGCTGTGAAGGTTGGTTGGCTACAACGCCCACGGTGCGACCTTCGATCCGGCCCAAACCTACAATGACATTCGGGGCATAGCGTTCCTGGATTTGCAGTAGCGCGCCGTCATCAACGATTGTGGCGATGACTTGCAGCATGTCATAAGGCTGGTTTGCAGAGTCCGGAATGATGGTGTCTAATGCGAGGTCTTCAACATTGGTTTCCAGGTCCTGCTGGTAAGCGGAATCTTGGGTGACAAAGTTGTGTGCTGGCAGATAATCCAACAGTTCAGATACCCAGCTAAACGCATCTTGCTCATCGGTTGCCATATATGCGGCGGTGCCGGAGGTTTCGTTATGTTGACGTGCCCCGCCGAGGGTTTCCATATCGACGGCTTCACCGGTGACCGATTTGATAACATCCGGTCCGGTGATGAACATGTGCGAGGTCTGGTCAACCATGACCACAAAGTCAGTCAGGGCAGGGGAGTAGGCGGCGCCTCCGGCGGCCGGGCCCATGATGATTGAAATCTGTGGCACGACACCCGAGGCCATCACGTTGTTGCGGAAAATATCGGCAAACATCGCCAGAGAATCGACGCCTTCTTGAATGCGTGCCCCGCCGCCATCATTGATAGCAATGATCGGAAAACCGTTGGAGGCAGCAAATTCCTGGGTCTTGACGATTTTTTCGCCGTTGACCTTCGACAGAGAGCCCCCAAAAACCGTAAAGTCCTGGGCATAGACTGCGACGTTGCGACCGTCGATGGTTCCATAGCCGGCGATGACACCATCACCTTCTGGGTGCCGGGCGTCCATGCCGAAGGCAGTCGTACGGTGGGTTCGTAGCTGGTCAAATTCTACAAAGGATCCTTCATCGAGTAGCGCGTGAATGCGCTCTCGAGCGGTTTGTTTTCCCCTGGCATGTTGGCGATCGACAGGTCCTTGTCCGGTCGGTAGCAGGGCTGCTTCGCGGCGGTGGAAAAAGTCTTCAAGTTTGCCAGCCGTAGTGGTGATATCTGGGGTGGTAACGCCCAGCTCCTCACCAGTCTTGTCGGGGTTGGTCAACGGTCCTCCAAGGTAGAGTATGGCCTGTATCCTGGATAATACTACCGGTTGTTTTAAATGAAGGTTGTAGCACGTGGCCCAACAAGAACCTCGGCGCATTGCCCCGGGCGTGTATTGGATTGATCAGACCCCCTCAACACAAGATCTTGCTACAGGCACAGAACGTGTTCGCAAACACGGGGACGTGATCGCCACTGACAACCAGACCGCAGGCCGCGGGCGACTGGACCGCACCTGGGACACCCCACCGGGTACTGCGGCAGCCATGTCCATTGTGTTGCGCCCAAAGGTTGACCCCCAGCTGATGAGCACAATGACACTGGTAGCCGCTGATGCGCTGGTGTCCTGGTTCCGTGAGCTGCATGTTCCCGCGGCAGTCAAATGGCCAAACGACGTCTTAGATGCTGACGGCCGAAAATTGTGTGGGATTCTAGCCCAGTGGCTACCTGAGACACAGGCTGTTGTCATTGGGATTGGCACCAATCTACGCTTTAGCGATGGATCTGGTCATGAAAGAGCTGCTGCACTGGCAGACTACGGTGTAGAAATTTCAGCCCAAGATTTCGTAATAGAAGCTCGCCATCGGCTGATGGATGCGGTGGAGCGCTTTATCGCCAAGCCCGATGTGAAACCACTGGAAACAACCATGAGTACGATTGGTCAACGGGTCAAAGCGATCCTGCCAGATGGTAAAAATATTATCGGAACCGCCATGGGGTTGGGGCCGACCGGTAGCCTATTAATAGCAGGCGAAACACTGCAAGAGATCTTCGCTGCAGATATTGTACATTTGCGGCCGGCGTGAAACGGTTCGACGAGACCAAGGAGGGGTATGCGATCACACTACGTGACCGGTGAACACCTGCTGGTGCGTACCCGTGCGCATCCGTCGGTGTTAATTCGTCCTGCCTGGACATTTATTTTATGGGCCGGTATTGCGGGATTCTTATCAGGGGTCATGGCCAGTTACGCGCTGCCAGAATTTTTACGCACCGCAGCCCCGACCTTGACTGCCATCGGGCTAGGGATTATCGCCGTCGGAATCTTTCTAACCGTTGTGCGACCCTTGTGGCAATGGCTGGTATCTCGATACGAAATCACTACCCACCGGGTTGCTCACAAATTGGGAGCTATCGCCGTTAAACGTCACTGGGTGGCGTTACATTCTTTGGTGTCACTGACCATTCATCAGAAGCGACGCCAGCGGCGGCGTGGTTCCGGGGACCTGCACCTGATGAACTCTCGAGGACAAACTTGGATATTGCATGATGTCCCAGAGATTGCAGAATTTCAGACCCTGGTAGATGTGGAACGATTTGGTTCCCATGGCCGCTACAACAGCGGTTCGCTCAGTGAAAGTAGGGGCTAGTGAGTAACGACTCAGCCGGTGAAGAGACCACCGACCCAACACCAACCCGGCCGCTGGATATCGTACAGCCGGAGTCTACGACTGCGGCAACATTAGGTGAAGCCGAACCATTTACGGAAAGTTGGACTCAAGCGATTAAAGTCCTTGATGAGGAACTTATTGGTGGCCCACGGTTACTAACTCCGCGCGACGTCGCCAAACAACTCGGCGTCTCGGTGGTCTCTGCCCGTAAAATCTGGCGGGCTATGGGCTTTCCGAACATTCAAGCCACTGAAAAAGTCTTCACGACACAAGACGTCGCTGCGATGGCCACGATTGTGGAACTGGTTCGCGAAGATGTCCTCAACGAAGAAACTGCGATCTCGATTGCTCGTTCGATTGGGCAGATGACCGACCGCATGGTGGTGTGGCAGATCGAAGCACTGGTCGAAGACAAGATGAACTCTGAAAGTCTCAGCGACCCCGAGGCACGCCGCGAAGTTGTGCGCTTGCTTCCATCGGTGATCGAATCCTTAGAAGACGTCGTCACGTATTCGTATCGTCGTCAGCTGAACTCTGCCTTGCAACGACTCACCGTCCGCGTCGAAGCTGGATTAGCCGCCTCGGAAGAAGGCCGCGATGGGACCGAAGATGATACACCACTGCCACTGGCTCGTGCCGTGGGTTTTGCCGACATGGTCTCCTATACTGCCCTGTCACGCACCATGAGTGAGCGAACCCTGGCCCAAATGGTGCAACGCTTTGAACAAACTTGTGCCGAAATCATCGCGGTGGGTGGCGGCCACCTGGTCAAAACTGTGGGCGACGAAGTATTGTTCAACGCCGAAACACCCGAAGCCGGTGCCGAAATTGCGCTGGCCTTATCACAGGCACTTAGCGAAGACCCCGTGCTACCATCGGCCAGGGTATCCGTTGTGTGGGGTCGAGTCCTATCCCGACTGGGCGATATTTACGGCTCGACCGTCAACCTCGCCGCCCGGCTCACCGCACTGGCAGATCCGGGAACGGTCTTAGTCGACCAGCTCACGGCCAGTGTGTTGGCTGACGATGAACGATATATTTTAATTCCACAGCCACCGCAGTCAGTCAGGGGATTTGGGCTCATCAATCCATCAATGCTCCTGCGTGGTGCCGGAGATGGGATTGAGGTTGACTGATGTATCGCTTTACAGCAGCAGGCGCCACGCACGTTGGATTCGTTCGAGATCTCAATGAAGATGCCTACCTGATCCGGGATGGTCTCTATCTGGTAGCTGATGGTATGGGTGGCCACGACGGCGGCGAACTCGCCTCCGCAGCGGTGGTTGATACCTTCGCCAATGCCTGGGATAACAATACTGAGCCGTGGGAATTATTCACCCTGCAGGAATGGCTCACCGAGGCCAACCGGAACGTGTACGACATTGCCTCGGGCCGTGCCGGCACAACTTTGACCATGCTAACCAACGTGTTGCATCAAAATAAAGAACAACTAGTCGTCGCCAATGTCGGCGACTCGCGAACCTACCGCTACCGTGCCAACGATGAGGCCTTCATCCAGCTGACTCAAGACCACTCAGCAGTGGCCGAAATGGTCCGACTTGGCCAGCTCAGTGCCAAAGAGGCTCGCGGACACCCGGCCCGAAATGTCATCACCCGTGCCGTGGGCTCAGCGTTACGCCTATTAGCTGACGTTGTCCTCCTTGATGCCGAAGTCGGCGATCGATTTTTGCTGTGCACCGATGGACTCACCGGCAAAGTTGAAGATCAAGAGATTGGATTGATCTTAGCCTCGGCCCTGACGGTCAAGGATGCCGCCGATCAACTAGTGGAACTGGCACTAGAAACCGACGGGTCGGATAATGTCACAGTGATCGTCGCTGAAGTCCTTGAACACTGACAGTACAATGTCTGATGTGACTACTCCTGATCCTCAACTACTTGAGCACTACGAAAATCTCAAAGACCAAGTCCGCCATCACCGTCGCGCATATTATGTGGACGACGCACCAGAAATCTCTGACGCGGACTTTGATGTCCTCTTTCGAGAACTAGAAGATCTAGAGGCGCTCCACCCCAATATTGTCACCGGTGATTCACCGACCCAAGAAGTCGGTGGCGATGCTGTTTTCTCACCGGTGGAACACCTCTCACAGATGTATTCACTGGAAGATGTTTTCTCCTTTGAAGAACTGGAAGCTTGGTTTGCACGAGTCGGCGCAGGACTAGAACGTCTTGGTGCCGGTGACGACGTCGGCTGGTTGACGGAAGTCAAAATTGATGGCCTGGCTATCAACCTGGTTTATCGCAATGGCAGCCTGGTTCGCGCCGCGACTCGCGGGGATGGCAGGATCGGTGAAGATGTTACCCACAACGTGTTGACGATTAAAGAAATCCCCACCAAACTTTCTGGAGAGAATATTCCAGAGGAACTGGAAGTCCGCGGCGAAATTTTCATGCCGGGGGAGGCTTTTGTCGAACTCAATGCAGCACGTGCTGAGGCTGGACTTGCTCCCTTTGCCAACCCTCGCAACGCTGCAGCAGGGTCACTGCGTCAGAAAGACCCTGCCGAAACCGCAAAACGTCGACTCGCCATGTTCGTTCACGGATTCGGCACCGTCACCGGGGCAACCATTACCTCCCAGCATGAAGCCTACGAAAAATTAGCTGAATGGGGTCTACCGGTCTCGCCATACTCCAAACTCATTCGCGGGACCTCCGGCACTGTGGCCGATAAAGTTATCGACTACATAAACCACTATGGCGAACATCGCCATGATCTGGTGCACCAGATCGACGGGATTGTGGTCAAAGTTGATGACATGAGCTACCAACGACAATTGGGTTTCACCTCGCGCACCCCGCGTTGGTCGGTGGCTTATAAGTACCCGCCGGAAGAAGTGCATACCAAATTGCTCGATATCGCCGTCAACGTTGGACGCACCGGACGCGTGACCCCGTATGCGATTATGCAACCGGTCTTCGTTGACGGCTCGACCGTCTCGATGGCTACCCTGCATAACCAGGACGTGGTCAAAGCCAAGAACGTCAAAATTGGCGATACCGTGGTATTGCGCAAAGCCGGCGATATCATCCCAGAAATTGTCGGACCGGTGCTCCCATTGCGTGATGACGACGTCGTGGACTTCGTAATGCCAACTCATTGCCCATCGTGTGATGCCCTATTGCGTCCCATGAAGCAAGGCGACGTTGATTTACGGTGCCCGAACGCCGAAGGCTGCCCGGCGCAACTGACCGGCCGCATCGAACACGCCGCCTCCCGTGGCGGATTCGACATCGAAGCGCTGGGCGAAGAGGCTGCCACCTGGCTGACCAACGGTCCGGGCCCAAATCCGGCAGATAATGCAGGACGTGTCGAACCCACCGGTCCCGGTGTCATTACCTCCGATGGCCAACTATTTGATCTGGCGACCAACGGGGATGAAGAACTCAAAGCCAAATTGGCAGGGGTCCAAGTCTGGCGCGAGAAACGTTCCAAAGGTCAGGCCACCGGACAGTGGGAACTCGTACCGTATTTCTATACCCGCACCACCGGGCAACCGACCGCCAATACGAAGCGGCTTTTTGACGAACTGGAAAAAGCAAAATCCCAGCCACTGTGGCGCGTTCTGGTGGCCCTGTCCATTCGGCACGTTGGTCCAACTGCAGCCCGGGCCTTGGCCGCATCCTTTGGCACGATGGATGCACTGCGTGAAGCCGCTCAAGCAGAAGACTATGACCGCTTTACCTTTGTTGATGGTGTCGGAGAAGTCATCGCTAGTGCGGTTATGGAATTTTTCAATACCGACTGGCGAGTTGAGATCGTCCAGGCCTGGGCGAAAGCCGGGGTGACCATGGCCGATGAAGTCACCGAAGACTCGACCCTATTAGAAGGTCTGACCATTGTGGTTACCGGAACGTTAGAGAGTTTCACCCGTGACTCTGCCAAGGAAGCCATCTTGACCCGAGGAGGCAAAGCGACCGGCTCGGTGTCGAAGAAAACCGACTACCTGGTCGCCGGGGATAACGCGGGATCGAAACTCGACCGCGCCGAGTCGCTGGGCGTGACAATATTAGATGAGCAAGGATTTATAGAACTGCTAGCAGGAGAACGATGAAGGCATTTTTAGCGGTCGCCCGTGCCGCAGCAGAAGCCGGTGCAGCCCAGTTAGCCCAACGCCCAGACACGCTCACACCATTGGGTCTTGACGATCTGGGTGCCATGACCAAATCATCGGGATCGGATTGGGTAACTGACTTCGATCGCCGGGCCGAAGATGCTATCCGTTTCGTCTTACAGTCCTACCGTCCACACGACGAAATATACGGCGAAGAATACGGTGCTACGACTGTGGCAGAACCCAGCGGGTACCGCTGGTCGATCGATCCACTAGATGGCACCACCAACTTCATTCGCGGCCTACCACACTATTGCTCATCGGTTGCGGTGCAATATCAGGGCCGGTGGGTTGCCGCAGCAATTGTCGCCCCGGCGCTTGGTCGATCTTGGTGGGCTACTGCCGGTGGAGGAGCCTTTACCTCACAGACCGGTCGTCTGGAAGTGGGGCTACCCACCGACCCAGCCGAGCCGGTGCGGCTGAGCGGTCCAATCTTGGAACGTTCTGGCCGACTGTTGGCATCTGGTTTTGCCTACGACCCCGCTCGTCGTGGCTTCCAATACGAACAACTGCAGCGACTGCTGACCGCCGGGAAATTTTCGGATATCCGCCGAACCGGTTCCGCCGCCTTAGATTTATGTATGGTCGCCGATGGCACACTGGATGCCTACGCCGAGTACGGGCTGCAAGAATACGACTGGGCCGCCGGAGCGCTGATCGCCCAAGAAGCCGGCGTGCCCGTACGCCGTCCTGCATGGCAAGTCTCCGACACCACTGCAGACTGGACTCTTGCCGGCACCTTGGGCATCGCCCACCACGAACTTGACGTTGATCCTGACCACCCGGTGGGTCGAACTCAGCTCACCGGCAGCGTAGAAACCGCCGATGGTGCCGGGTGGATCGCCGAACAGTTGCAGCGCTTCCCACGCTCGGGTGATGGGGTGGTCATTGCCGACTTCCATGTGGACTTCACCGCCAACAGCTCACATGTCACCGTCACGGCGACCGGACCGCTCGACCGCCTCGAGATTCTACAACAACAGCTGGAGGCCGTTCGTTGGTAACCATCCGCCCTGCAACCCCTGATGATTATCTGGCTATTGGCGAACTGACCACGGCAGCATATGTAACCGCCGGACACGTCGCGCCCGACGACATATATGCACAAATCCTTGTGGACATGGCGGCTCGACAGCGCGACCTGTATGTTGCCGAGGTTGACGGTCACGTCGCAGGGGCAGTCAATATTGTGACACCGGGATCAGAACATTGCCAAGTGGCATACGATAACGAAGGTGAATTCCGCATGCTGGCCGTAGCACCCCAATACCAGGGGCGCGGTATCGGGCGTGCCCTGGTGCAATTCGTCTTAGACCAGGCCCAAGCCCAGGGACTGCAACGAGTAGCGATCACGACCATGACAACAATGACCTCGGCTCAAGCCATGTACGAGGCCATGGGATTTCATCGGGCACCGGAGCGCGACTGGAACCTATACACCGCCGGTTATACGGATGACCCCGAAGGACTTGAAACATTTTTGGTGTACATCTACCCGTTAAACTCAACAACTTCGAATAAAGGAGATTCATGGTTGACAACATAGCAGCGACCGCGCATATAGCCCTGACGGAGGAAGAACGCGCACAACTGGCGGCAGAATTTGATCCGATCATCGAATCCCTGGTGGTCACAGCTGATGATCAGCTCGCCGAAACTGTCAATCCGCTGCCAGTCAACAACGTGCTCCGCGCCGACGTGGTCGCCAACGAGTTGACCAACGAACAAGCACTATCCGGTGCTCCCGAAGCACAAGACGGACAATTCATGGTCCCTGCGATCCTGGACGGAGAATAATGAGTCTCACACAGCTAACCGCCACCCAGATGGCGGAACAACTCCGCGCCGGTGAAACCACCGCCGTCGAGCTGGTCACCGCCCACCTCGATGCCGCCTCTGATGCCTACGTGCACATCAACCGCGACGATGCGCTGAGCGTTGCTGCCGACGTCGACGCCGGCAAATACAGCCATCAGCTTGCCGGTGTGCCCGTGGTGCTATCCGACGTCATCGTCACCACCGGCATGCCAACTGGTGCAGGCTCGGCCTACCTGGAGGGCTGGGTTTCCCCATACGAAGCCACCGTGGTGACTCGCTTACGCGAGGCCGGACTGCCAATTTTGGGCAAGACCAGGGTCGCTGAATTTGGCATGGGCGATGATTCCGGCGCCCACCAAGCCGTAGCCCACTACCAAGCACCATTTGCCGTAGTGTCCGATACCGCAGGGACAGCACGCCACAGTGCCGCCCAGACCGGTACTGTGGCGGTCAAACCGACCTACGGTGCCATTTCTCGTTTTGGGCTGATCGCCGCGGTATCTTCGATGGATACGGTGACCCCAATTGCACGCAATACCGCAGATGCCAAAGCGCTACATGAAGTGTTAGTCGGCGTCGACGAATTGGACCCCACCTGCCTGCAGCACGAATGGGATTTTGGAACCGACGGTGGCGTAGACGGCATGACGGTGGGCATCACCACCACCCAACCAGATAACGTCTCAAACGACGCCTGGAACGACTACCAGGCCGGAATTCGTGTGCTGCAAGACGCCGGAGTCACAACAACCGAAGTCACCTTGGAATCCCTGAACCAAGCACGCCAGGCTGCCCACATCATTGGGGCAGCAGAGTTCTCGGCCAACCTGGCCAAATTCGACGGGATCCGATTCGGTAACCGCGTGACCCCCGCCAACGCTACCGTCCAAGACGTTATTACCGCCTCGCGCGGTGCTGGATTTGGCTATGCCACCAAGCGACGCATCATATTGGGCACCCAGTTGCTGTCCGCCGGCACAATCGAATCGCATTTCCGCCCAGCGCAGCGTGTACGCACCGCGATCATCAACGAACACAACCACGCGTTCAACACCGTTGACGCGCTGGCCGTGCCAGCCGTAACAATACAGGGCGAAGAATACGAGTCGACCACCGCAGGTGTTGGCGCATCCCTGGCCGGTTTGCCAGCTGCCAGCGTGGCAGGCGTACACATCTCGGCACCACCTTACGCAGACGAATTGGTTTATCGCATCAGCGCCGTCGTCGAAAAGATCACGGCAGGAGCAGCATCATGAAACAAGCCTTGCAAACGTATGAAGTCGTTCTCGGATTCGAAGTCCACGTTGAACTGAATACCCAGACCAAAATGTTCTCCACCGCAACCAACGCGTTCGGAGACCAACCCAACACCAATATCACCGCCGGTGACCTCGGCCTGCCCGGTACCCTGCCAACTATCAACGCCGCCGGTATTGATTACGGCATCAAACTCGGTCTGGCATTGAACTGCACGATCGCACCAGAATCCCGGTTTACCCGCAAACAGTACTTCTACCCAGACCTGGGCAAGAACTACCAGACCTCCCAAGAAGAACCCGCCATCGCCTATGACGGATGGGTAGATGTTGAACTCGACGACGGCGAAATCTTCCGGGTGGAAATCGAACGCGCCCATATCGAAGAAGACGCCGGCAAACTCACCCACATTGGTGGCGCGACCGGTCGCATTCATGACTCCTCGTCGTCGCTGGTGGACTACAACCGTGCGGGTGTCCCACTGGTCGAAATTGTGTCCAAACCCATCACCGGTGCCGGTGAACGTGCCCCAGAACTGGCACGCGCCTACCTGGCCACCATTCGCGACATCGTCAAAACCCTGGGGGTCTCCGATGCCCGCATGGAACGCGGTAACATCCGTTGTGACGCCAACGTGTCCCTCATGCCCATCGGCGCCACCCAGTTCGGTACCCGCACGGAGACCAAAAACGTCAACTCGACCCGGGCGGTCGCCGCGGCCGTAGAATCCGAGATCATTCGCCAAGCCAAGGTGCTCAAAGACGGTGGCAGCATCGTCCAAGAAACCCGACACTGGGACGAAGAGACCCGCTCAACCCGTTCGGGCCGTCCAAAATCGGACGCTGATGACTACCGCTACTTCCCGGACCCCGATCTAGGCCCGATCGTCACCGATGAGGCCTGGATTGCACGCTTACGCGCCGATCTGCCCGAAAATCCGGTCCAGCGTCGCCGCCGTCTGCGCGAAGAATGGCAGTTCTCTGACACCGAATTCCGCGACGTCGTAGCCGCCGGTGTACTTGACGAAATCGAACAAACCATTACCGCCGGTGCCACCCCCGAGGCCGCCCGCAAATGGTGGATGGGCGAAATCGCGCGCATCGCCAATGAACGCGGAGTCTCCCCAGAAGCCCTGGGCGTAACCCCGGCCGATGTAGTGGAGATCGAAAAACTCATCGCTGCCAAAACAATCAACGACAAGATCGCCCGCCAAGTCGTCGGACACATTGCCGACGGCGAAGGCCACCCAGCAGAAATTGTCGCTGCCCGCTCCCTGGCAGTGGTCTCCGACGACGGCGCACTGACAGCAGCCGTGGAGGAAGCCATGAGCGCCAACCCGGATGTTGTCGACCGCATTAAGGGCGGCCACATGCAAGCCGTGGGCGCCCTGATCGGACCGGTCATGAAGGCCACCAAAGGGCAGGCAGACGCCGGCCGAGTTCGCGAGATCATCCTCGAAAAGATCGGCTAGTAAAACGCGCTCAACACAACGCGGGTGACTTCGGCCACCCGCGTTGTTGCGGTTTAAAAATCAGGACACGACTAGGAGAACACATGATCATCATTGGTGGGGGCATAGCAGGAGTATCACTGGCCGCCGAATTATCCGAGCGCGGCCACGCGGTAACCCTGTTGGAAGCCGAAGACCAACTGGCCTACCACACCTCCGGACGCTCAGCCCAGCAGCTGGTCCTTGGCTATGGGCCACCAGCGGTGCGTGAACTGACCGATCTCACCGTCGAAATGTTGCTAACACGACAACAAGTCCTGGATGAACCGGTGGCCTGGCCCTCGAGATTTATGATGGTCGGAACCGAAGCAGAGATCGAAGCGCATGCCTATCCCGGACAAATTCGACAAGACCAACAAGCCGTCAACCAACTCCTCCCGGAACTCCGGTCCGAACGCTTTACCACCGGTGCCCTCGACACACGCTCATTACGCACACGAGCAGATGCCATGATCTGCTGGCTCGTAGATAGCGCCGAACACCTCGACATCCACCTCGGGGAACGCGTAACTGCAGCCACACGAACCAACGGCACCTGGCAGGTGACCACAACCAAAGCAACCTACCAGTCCGACGTCGTGATCAACGCCGCCGGGGCCTGGGCTGATGATATCGCCCAACGGTTTGGGATCAGCCCCTTGGGACTGACCCCACTGCGCCGAACCGCCGCAATTTTGGGTATTGACCGAATAATCAGTGCTGATCGTTGCATGATGATGACAGCAGACGGGTATTACTACCGCTATGAGGCCGACGACGCGATCCTAGCCTCCCCCCAGGAGGCTGAGCCTTCGCCAGCCGAGGACGCCCAGCCGCGAGCCAACGACATTGAGGAGCTGATTCAACAAATCCAATCCGACACCACCCTACGCATTACCGGTGTGCGATCTGCCTGGACCGGGTTGCGTACTGAAGCCGCCGACGGCGTGCCGGTTGTCGGATTTGATGACCAGCATCCCGGATTTTTCTGGTTGGCTGGCCAATCTGGTTACGGATTCCAAACGTCGCTGGGCTTTGCCCGACTGGCCGGCGACCTCATCGTCAATGGCGTCGCAGGCCAATGGGTCAGTGCTGCCTCAGTGGCAGCACTGGATCCGGGGCGATTACGTTAATCCTCGGCATAGGGTAGAGCTTGGTACGCCGCGAGAATGCGGGGCTGAACCTTCTTGTTGAGACGCCGCCATCCCGCCGCAGAGATATCCCAGGTTAACGCATTTGCCAAGGAATATAAGCCCAGTGCCCCGGACCAGACGCGAGCACGATGCGGTGTCGGCGTCAGCTCTTCAAGCGCCACCCCGTGCCACAAACTCAGATAGGTGGCATTGAGCGCCGTATCCCAGCGAGCCGCATAATCCCAATCAAGCACCCCCACCAGTTGGCCACCAACCCAGTGCATGTTGTGCCCGGCAAGATCCCCGTGCACTAAACCGGCACCAACTTCATCATCGGTCCAACCATGGACGTGGTCGGCAATCTCCCATGCCATCTGGTCTGCTACCACAGCATCCAGTGCGGTCAGCATCGCGTTGGTGAACCGGCCGCGTTGGGCAAACGGTGTGTTTAACGCAAGCCCGGTGGTGTCGTATTCGCCAAATACGGTGACGATATTGGCTAACGTGTTTGGATCCCCAACCCCATGAGGGTGCGCTGTGCCAGGAATATAGGTCTGCAGCACACCGTCGTCAACAGCTGATAACGGCGTCGGGAGCATCCACGGCAGGTCAAGCTGATCAATCAGTCGCATGGTGCGGGCCAGTTGTGCATCGGTTCTGCGTGGAAGGCGGGCCACTGCCAGCTCGTCGGCCAGCAAAATCAGATGGTCTTTGCCGCGTTCAACCAGTTGAGCATCGTGCCAGTTATATTTTGTCAGCGCCTCGGCTAGCTCTGTGGGGACGGTCGGGAGCAGCTGTTGGGCAAGACGATAAGCACGGGCAGCAGGCATAGCATGATTGTATCTGTATGACTTACCTCAAGTGGTGTACGACGACGTCGTGCTGAGCATGCGTCGTCGGGGACAACAGCGAGTGCTTCGATTCCCACACCAACACACCTGGTCTGGAGAATCCGGCCACCTGCACAACAGTTCCCGCGGTGGGATGTGCACCCCAGACTTCGCAGGCCGATACGTGCGCCATATGCTGAGGTCTCATGGGGTGTCCCATTATTAATGCGTGATGCTAAGCGTTCCATACCGATACTGTTTGTCGAGAGAACACGGCGGTCTTAATGCCGTAGTGGCTCGGTGTGTGGTGTTTGCGCATTGTTTTCTGGGCCAAGCCGAGTGCTCATGATCGTGCTCATCCCCAGGTTGAGCCGCGAATCCATCGAGAAAAGCTGCTCGTCGGGTCTATGATGTACAAGAGATCCAGCTCACGCTGTGACATAGACTGGCTGATATCGTCTCATCCAGTGACTACGGCATACCGGTCCTGCAACTGGGATGCGGTCAATGCTTCGACCTACCCAATGCATCCAGTGCTGCCGCTAGGAGTATCCATGTCATCCATCAATGCCACCCCAAGCAGTGTTACACCGTTGATCCCGTTGCCGCTGAAACCGCGTGCGCGTGGGTGGATTCATCTGGTGGCCACCCCAATAGTTTTATGCGCCGTAATGGTTGCAATTGCCTTCCCCGAGAGTTTTGGTCAGCGCTTGAGTGTTGCTGTGTTTGGTGCCACCTCGGTCATCCTGTTCGGCGCCTCGGCGGTATACCACCGAGGCAATTGGTCCGCAACGGTGAACGACTTCCTACGCCGCCTAGACCATTCAAATATCTTTTTGCTGATCGCAGGAACCTACACACCACTGACCGTGTTGGTACTAGAACCGGACCAACGAAACCTGTTGCTGACGGTTATCTGGTCCGGTGCCATCATAGGAATCCTTATGCGACAGTTTTGGTCGACTGCGCCCCGTTGGGTTTTTGTCCCTATCTACGTAGCCCTGGGGTGGGTTGCAGTGTGGTTCTTGCCGGAATTCTATGCACTGGGCGGCGCCTGGGTGATGTGGTTTATCATCCTCGGGGGAGTCTTTTATACTCTGGGTGCTATCGCTTACGCCACGAAATATCCAAACTTCTTTCCCAAGACATTCGGGTATCACGAGATCTTTCATCTGTATACGGTTATCGCTTGGACATGCCATTTCGTCGCCATCCTGGCAGCGGTGTAGGCAATTTTCTGCACGAACCTCCAAAGCCCGCGGCCAGGAGCTCAATGCAATATGGGCATGCAACCATGAGCGTGGTTAATAGCGCCTCGCCTCAGCACCATACGGCATATAAACGCATGGAACAGCTGTGGTGCCGGGCGCCGAGACAAAGCTCCTGGCTGAGGTGCAAACGATATCTTTGCCACCCCTGCTCATGTTGGAGAGGTCTTAGAAGGCGTCGAAGGCTTCGGTCTCCAGGTTGCCGACGATTCGTAAGCACCCGAGTTTTGAAGATCCATGGGCAAATGTCTTTCGCATCCAGACGGTAGGGGATTGAGCCCGTGCTGATCTTTTTAAAGACCAACGGTCATAAACGTGCTCCACGCAGTGGAAGCAGGTTCATGACCGTTGTGTCTTCGAGCGGTTCGTGAAGAATCCTAGATGGTGACCAAACCTTTTGGTGTTGAGAACGTGACCTCTGCAATACCGGGGGTGCCCGATGGTGAGATGTATTTGATGTTCAGGTCATCGACCAACTCATTGGAGTCAGACAGACCCAGCCAGTCGCGAACCCGTGGCCGGTTTCCAGCGATGGTAATCGATTCAATGGCAGCCTGGGCCGGTTCTGCTTGTGAAGGATGCAGGGCTTCAGTGCCCTCATTCCATTTCAGGATGTATGGGACTTGGGGGTCGGCGATGAGTCCCTTGATACCGATTTGTTGCCACTCGAGCGTACGACCATCAGGGAAGGTACGTGCTCCAGGAACAGCGCGACGGTCGAGACGATCTTCGAATGGGGACATGTCGTCAACGGAGACGACCCACCCCATCCAGCCGCCGCCCATATTGGAGCGAGCACGCACTGCTTGGCCGAAAGGTGCCTTTTCGGCAGCAGGGTGTTCAAGTACCTCGACAATTTCGAAGTATTGGCGATTTTTCATCGGGAAAAAGACGTTACGCGTCCCGAAGCGCGGATGAACGCCACCATTGACCCAGTCGATACCGAGCATCTCGGCGATCTCATCGGCGGTAGCATGGAGTCCTTCAGGACCTACAGCATAAGAAACATGATCCAAGCGCATGTTCCTCAGCATGACATGAGATCACAAAGGCGATCGAAATGTGTCACACTGTGCGGCTTGTTTACGGTCATTTCCGACATTTACTGAGGTAAAAATGCCATGTCAGTGCCACCGGGGGCTATTTTGCGAAGAAATCCCATGTGTGTCGTATATTACTTGAAAATGATTGAATATCCGCTAAGTTCGCCTGCTGCCACCGTGTAAGTCCCATGCGGTATCAAATAAAGCTCCCTGAGTTTTAGATCCGAATCTTGGATTTGAAACTCAGGGAGCTGTCGTCAAGGAAATAGTTAGTAGCGCATCAAGGCAGCCACATTTTCGACACGGCCATCGGAGATGATGACGATATCACCGGAATTGAGCTTGGTATGCAAGATCGCGGTGTTGACATCGCCGGTGCCGTCTGAGGCATTCAGTGAGGGATTTATGAACAAGGTATCAATCCGACCGGCTACAGCCGCTTCGCGAATCAAGTCTGGTTGAATCTCACCCAACCCGGTGCCTGACACATCGGCAAAGCGATCATAAGCAGCATCGTCGTTCGAGGCGAAACGTGGCCGGACGACACTCCAGCCGGCTTGTTGGAGTTCGCGATTGGTCAGAGCGTCCGGATTGCCGGGAATGAAGTCTTCAGCAATGACTGGATAAGAACTGGACGATTTGATGCCACTGACGTTCTCTGCGACGCCGGCCAAAACCAATGGTTGAGACCGGGCTCTGCCGAGCAGGTCACCTAAGGACGAACCGACTTCGTGCAAGAAGCGCTGATTTTCGGTCTCTTGGTTATCTGAAGCCCCACCCTGACCATGGAAGACTGCGCCGCCTCCACCAATACTACGGTTTTGCAATTGGGTCTGACGATCGTCGGTGTCTACAACGTCTTCAAAGGTTTCTGGAACGATTTCCTTGAGGTCCAACCGTACGACAGAGTCTTTGGTTGCATCCAAGAGGCGTACCTTATTGCGGGATACGGCCAAAACGTAATAGGCGTGAGATTTTGTAAGGGCTTCGGAGATAGGGCGTAAAACAAAGTGTTCTGCGACATGGGTATACTCGGTAACTGGCACACCCAGTCGGTAGATCAGGTTGAGACCCCGTGCGGCAAACAGTGCTAGGGATTCACCTTGTTGACGCAAAAACGGGGCGTCGGTCGCAATGGCATCGAATGATGCCAACATGTCTTTTGCATCGGACTCTGGGACGCCTGCATTGACCAGTTTACGCCGAGCCTCGTTCACCAGTGACTTGACACGGGTTGCAGTGTCTTGCGGTTGGTGTTGTGGGGGAGCGGTCGGCAGAAAAATAGTGACCTTCGGGCCGCTGGCTTCGGCCATCGCCTTCAGGTCATCGGCTGTGATCTCATCAAAGTATCCGAGTTGTTCCATGGCACAACAATACAACTTGTCGGGTGGGTTTTGGAGAGTTGATTGTCGAAATAGTTTCCGGCTATTTGAAATTCTGCTGAGTGTGATAATTCAGGTCAGACCAAGTCGCGGATTTGCTAAATTTCTGGCATAGTAGTCGGTATTGGTCACGAGTGTCAGTAGTAATGCCCCGGCTTACTGACCGGCAACCCTCCACCGCGGTGGGGTGCCCCGGGTGAGGACCAGGTCTCAAGAACAAATAGAGACAAGCGCGGGTCTTCGCGCACGTCATAGTTTACCTGCGCGGCAGACGGGCGTTGAGAGGACCCCTTGAATTAAGAAGGAGTCTTTGCATTGGCACAACGCGATATTACTGACCAGTCCACCTGGGGGCTATCGACCCGACAAATTCATGCGGGTATGGACGTGGATTCAGAATACGGTGCAACCCAGTTGCCTATTTATCAGACCACCAGCTTTAACTTCCCGGATACTGCTGTCGCTGCCGGTCGCTTCGCGTTATCCGAACTCGGGCCCATATACACCCGACTAACAAACCCAACCAACGATGCCGTTGAAAATAAGATCGCTGCACTTGAAGGTGGCGTCGGAGCCGTGCTGCTGTCGTCGGGGCAATCTGCGACTACACTGAGCGTACTCAACGTTGCAGGTGCAGGGGATTCCGTGGTGGTTTCGGCATCGCTCTACGGTGGAACACAAAACCTGTTCAAACACACCTTGCCCCGTTTAGGGATTGAGACGATTTTCATCGAAGATCCTCACGACATGAATGAATGGCGTCAGGCCATCAAAGACAACACCAAAGCGGTCTTTGCAGAGGTTTTAGGCAACCCCAAAGCAGATGTACTTGATCTGCCAGCTCTATCAGCTGTTGCCCACGATGCAGGGATCCCCGTCATCGTTGATTCGACGCTGACCCCACCAACCGTGTTCCGTCCATTTGATCATGGCGCTGACATTGTCATTCACTCCGCAACCAAGTATTTGAGTGGACACGCCAACGTCATGGGCGGGGCAATCGTTGATTCTGGCAACTTTGACTGGACTGCAAGCCCAGAGAAGTTTCCCTGGTTTAACGAACCTGATGAGTCTTATCACGGAATCGTCTTTGGGACAGACTTTGGTCCAAATGGTCCACTAGGTGCCAACCTGTCATACATTCTACGCATTCGTACACAGTTGTTGCGTGATATGGGGAACTCGGCATCTCCATTCAACTCATATCTGATCAACTTGGGCCTCGAGACGCTCTCCTTGCGGATGGAGCGTCACATCGAAAGTGCCCAGCGCGTTGCCGAGTGGCTTGAGGCTCATCCTCAGGTTGAAAATGTCCAATACGCCGGACTGGAATCATCCCCATGGTACAACCGTGCACAGCAGCTCCTGCCAAACGGTACCTCGGGGATTGTCGCGTTCAACATCGTGGGAGGTAAAACGGCAGGACAAAAGTTTGCAGAATCGTTGACCTTGCACAAATTGGTAGCAAATCTAGGCGATGTTCGATCATTAGTCGTACACCCAGCGACCACCACCCACGCACAGCTGTCTGAAGCAGAACAGCTCGCAGCCGGTGTCACTCCGAGCTTGGTTCGGCTCTCGGTTGGACTGGAAAACATTGAAGACATTTTGGACGACTTGCAATCCGGCTTTGACGCCGCTGCAACAGTTTGACAAGGAGTGGAAGGTCATGTCGTTGGATCTTGAATCGGTGACCGACTCGGCAACATACGTCTCGCAATCAGCGATCACCACAGTAAACATCGGCGAACTTCACTTCGAAACCGGTGGGTATCTGCCAAAGGTCGAACTCGCGTATGAAACCTGGGGCACGCTCAATGCGGAAAAATCCAACGCGATCCTCATTCAGCACGCGCTAACCGGCGATACCCATGTCGCATCGTCACAGCTTTCGCCCGAAGCCGGCTGGTGGGAGTACCTGATTGGTCCGGGCAAAACCATCGACACCGATAAGTGGTTTGTCATCGCCGTCAATATGGTCGGTGGTTGCTACGGATCAACCGGACCATCCTCATTAGACAGCGACAAGAATCCCTACGGCTCCCGTTTTCCATTCGTTACGATCCGGGACTCAGTCAACGCTGAGGCAAAACTTGCTGACCAGCTTGGAATTGAACGTTTTCACGCCGTCATCGGTGGTTCAATGGGTGGCGGACGAGCTCTCGAATGGGCCGCGATGTATCCAGATCGCGTGGCTGGTGTCGGAGTAATCGCCTGCGGCGGTCAAGCTACGGCGGAACAGATTGCGTTTGCTCAGGCTCAAGTCGAAGCGATTCGACTTGACCCTGATTTCAAAGGCGGAGACTACTATGGCGGAACCCCACCGGTTCAAGGCCTGGGGATTGCTCGTCGAATCGCACATATCAACTATCGTTCAGAACCAGAATTCAACGTCCGATTTGGCCGTCAGTTCCAGGGGGACGAAAATCCGCTGAATTCACCTGTGGCTACACGAACCGGACGGTACCAAGTAGAGTCCTACCTCGATTACAAAGCCAAAGATCTCGCGGGTCGATTCGATGCTAACTCCTATATTGCGCTGACCGAAGCGCTCATGTCACATGACGTAGGCCGTGGACGAGGGGGACAGGCAACCGCTATCGCGAAGATTACCGCCACACCGTTCATTGTGGCCGTCAATTCCGACAGGCTGTATTTCCCAGAACAAAGTTACCAACTAGCAGCTGACTTCGGCCCACACACCCCGGTACATATGATCGACTCACCCATTGGACACGATGGTTTCTTGACCGATCTGCACCAGGTCGCCGATGACATGATCGCCACGTTAGGACTGTAATACCCATGCACGTACGCTGGTCCCACGAGGCCCCGCGCCCGGAAACTGATCTCGTCGTGTTCCTTCACGGCTTCGGTGCTGACGAGAACGACCTGTTCCCACTGGGCAACTATTTTGATGATCGGTTCACTATCGCCAGCGTGCAAGCACCAAAGCGGCTGCCACCACATTTTGGCGGCTACTGCTGGTTTCCGCTCTCCACCACACTTGATGCCGACATTGGTGACGTGCGTACTGCCATCGTACAGTTAGATGATTGGGTGCAAACGGTTGCTGACAACTATCGTAGTGTGTCATTGTTAGGCTTTTCACAAGGGATGGCAATGGCCACCTCTCTTATGCGCATGCGTCCAGGAATTTATTCGGCAGTGATCGGGTTATCTGGGTTTGTTGTTGAATCCGCTGAGCTCAACGATTTGTTCAAAGACGAGGAGTTCGGCACCTCCGACCAACCCCTATTTTGGGGTTACGACCCGGCTGATCCCATTGTGGCAGCAGATCGCATTCAACAAACAGGTTCCTGGTTACGCCGACGCGTTAATCTCGTTGAAAAAACCTATCATGGTATTGGTCACGGCGTGCATCCTCAAGAAATCAGCCACTTCCTCGAATTTCTCAACGAACACGTGTAAAAAACTTTATCCACGAGAAACCAGGGCTCAGCAGCAGGTGCTGACTGCTCAGCCCTGGTGTTGTGCGTTATGGGATGAGGTATTTGGTGTCAGGATGGCGCGCCTCGAGACATTATCATCAACGCCATCTTGATAGGCATCAAATGCTTTACCCAGCGTATTTTGTGACCTCTGGTGCCATCTTGCCTACGCCATAGGACGTATGGCCAGCTGAACAATTTTCATGTTACGAACCCTGTCCGTGATCTGCACCGGTCGGCAACCGGGGTGTTCGGGGTCATATCCACTTATGGTTTTCGCACACATCTATCCCAAGTGGGTTGTGTCGGAAGAGCAACGTGGGACATAAAACGCATACTGTTTTGTGCAATACGGTTCAGAAGAGTCATATGGGTCGCGTAGCGCTCGAGCTCAAGTGGTTTCAATCACCAAATTCAAATCGAGCTCTGGGATCGTGATGATATCCCCGGCGTGTAATTGCCGACCTCGGCGAGTTTCGGTCTCACCGTTGACCTGAATGTCACCGGCTTGGATCGCATCCCGGGCATCGACACCGTCTTCGACGACGTTAGCAAGCTTGAGCGCCTGGCCCAGTCGGATCATATCGTCGCGAATAGCAAGGGTTTCGTTATTTGTACTCATGACTCCATTGTCACCCACCAACATGAAAGTTTCGACTAACCTAAACTAGTTGCAGGTTAATTCACAACCTCACAGTCAAACGTGTACCTTTTGAAACGGAAAGTGATACCTCCATGGCACAACCGTCCACTCTCGACCAGGTCATCAACCTGGCTAAACGCCGCGGATTCGTCTTCCAGGCCGGTGAGATTTACGGTGGTTCACGCTCAGCATGGGACTATGGACCGCTCGGCGTCGAACTAAAAGAAAATATCAAATCTCAGTGGTGGAACACCTTCGTCCGAGGACGTGGAGATATGGTCGGTGTGGATTCTTCCATTATCCTGCCGCGTCAGGTATGGGAAGCTTCCGGTCACGTGGAAACTTTCGTTGACCCGCTGAGCGAATGTACCGCTTGCAACCACCGTCACCGTTACGACCACCTTGTTGAGGCATTCGAAGACAAACACGGCCGCACCCCAGCACTTGAAGAACTGGCCTGCCCGAACTGCGGCACCCGCGGCAAGATGACCGAACCGCGCACCTTCTCGGGGCTGATCCGCACTTTCCTCGGCCCAGTTGCTGATGATGAAGGCCTGCACTACCTGCGCCCAGAAACGGCCCAGGGCATGTATTTGAACTTCTTGAATGTGGTCAACACTGCGCGCAAGAAACCACCCTTTGGGATGGGCCAGATCGGTAAAGCCTTCCGTAACGAAATCACCCCGGGGAACTTCATCTTCCGCACACGCGAGTTCGAACAGATGGAAATCCAGTACTTCGTGCCACCGGCTGAGGTTGATCATTGGTTCGACATCTGGGTCAATCAGGCACAAGACTGGTTCTTCGGGCTAGGCTTGAAACCCGAGAACCTGCGTCAGTACAACGTCCCAGACGGTGAACGCGCCCACTACTCCTCGGTCACAATCGACCTCGAATACAAATTTGGATTCACCGGCGGTGACTGGGGCGAACTGATGGGTATCGCCAACCGTGGTGACTATGACCTATCGAACCACACCAAGGGTTCCGGCACGAAGATGCAATACTTCGATCAGGCCACCGGCGAGCACTACACGCCGTACGTCATCGAACCATCCTGGGGCCTGACCCGTTCCCTGATGGCGTTCCTGGTAGATTCCTATGCCGAAGATGAAGCCCCAAACTCCAAGGGTGGCGTCGATAAGCGCACCGTGCTGCGTCTGGACCCACGCCTGGCTCCAGTCAAGGCTGCCGTGTTGCCACTGTCGAAGAAGGCCGAACTGTCCGAACCAGCCAATAAGCTGGCCGATGACCTGCGGAAACGTTGGAACGTCGACTACGACGACTCCGGTGCGATCGGTCGACGTTACCGTCGTCACGATGAGATTGGTACCCCATTCTGTGTGACCTTCGACTTCGACTCACTCGACGATAACGCCGTCACCATCCGTGATCGTGACTCTATGGCTCAAGAACGTGTCTCAATGGACAAGGTTGAAAGCTACCTTTCAGAACGTTTAGGTTGCTAAGTGCATATCCGCGAATGGCAAGACGGCGACGATCTGCGACTGCTGGAGGTCTTTGGTGATCCCGGCACCGCACAACACCACCACGACCGCACCATGTTGGGACCCTCCACACAGGACCCCTTTGGTGTGGGACTGGTGGCGGTCGACGACGGTATCCCAGTTGCAGCCGGGGCGATACGTTCACAAGCCATCCATCCACAACGGATGTGGTGTTTTATTGAAACCGCCCCGCTGCAACGCCAACGCGGCATTGCCACAGACCTATTCCGTAAGCTTGCGGCCCGAGCCCCCGAGCATACTGCGTTCAAAGCGCGGTCGGTAACCGGCGATGCAGCCAGTGAGCAGTGGCTGAAAGGCCAATGCTTTCACGAAATACAGCACGTTCAACGCATCGTCGTGGCCGCAGGTTCCTATGAGCCAGCTGAAATCGAAGTACAGCAATTGGCGACTGGCTCAGTCGAGTTATCCCAACTGGCTGCGCAGTATTACAACGCGAGTCATGCGTGGGACCCATCGGAACTGACACTCACTCAGGCTCAACAGCTGCTATTAGCCCCGCGCACCGGAGCCCAGCAGGCCTTCGTGACTCGCCAGGATGGCCGCATCGTTGCTTTTGCGGTTGCTTACCCTGGCCCAATTCCGAATGTGGTCGACCTTTTCGTAGGACACGATCCGCAACACCCGGATCCCTCCGAACACGTCAAAACTCTGTTGGCCGTCACCGGAGAACAGCGCAGTCTGGCCGTTGAGATTGATAACGCCACCACGGTGCTCAACTCGGTTATCGAGCACGCTGTGGCCGCTGATACCGCACTCATTGAACACGAGTCCACCATCTGGGCCACTGACGCCTGAGCTTATGCATAACGTCCCCTCCACAATCCCGGTCACCCGAAAACGTGTCATCACCTGGATGGTAAGCATCCTAGTCCCGCTGGGCATCATACTGATCGCCGCCATGATCTGGCTGTGGCCCTCGGGAACATATCAACAGCTCTCGTTGGATGACCCTTATGGCACCACCGAAAGTTTCGCGGTGGAATCCGGGTCAGTCTCTTCGGTATTTGATAGAGCCTGTGACGGCGGTGCAGAAAGTGGCAGCCCGACCCAAGTTCAACAAGACCTGGAATGTCAGACCGCCCAGGTGACCACCGGACGGGGGACTTATGAGGTCGAAATTCCTGCCCAAGTCAGCGCTTCCACCGAGGTGCTGCGCGGCGATAATGTCAAGATCCTCGTCGGTGAGGACTTGGCTGATACCGGCGTCTTTGTGGACTTCGAACGCACCATACCCGTAGGCTTATTGGCCGCCTTATACGCGGTGGTGGTCGTCGTTGTGGCACGCTGGCGTGGTGTGCGGGCCATTGGTGGACTCATCCTGTCTTTCGTGGTGTTATTTGGTTTCATGATCCCGGCCCTCTTGGAAGGCGGCCCACCGTTTTGGGTCGGGCTGATCGGCAGCATGATGATCATGCTGGTGGTCTTGTACTTTGCTCACGGCATTTCCTTACGAACCACCACGGCCCTGTTGGGCACCTTTATCGGTTTGCTGCTAACCGCAGGACTTGCGGCGTGGGCATCGGATAGTGCGTATTTGATGGGCCTGGGTGAAGAATACTCGTATATGTTGGCCTCGGTGGTCCCAGAGATTCGAGCGTCCGGGATCGTGCTGACAGGGTTGCTTGTTGCGGGGCTCGGCGTACTCAACGACGTCACCATCACCCAGTCTTCTGCCGTGTGGGAGATTAAAGCTGCCCAACCCAATATCACTCCGCGCAAGCTTTTCGCCGCCGGGATGCGCATTGGCCGTGACCACATTGCCTCTACCGTTTACACCATCGCCTTCGCATATGCGGGTGCAGCCCTGCCGATGCTCATGATTGTTTCCCTGTACGATCGGTCGTTGCTGGACTCCATGATGTCAGCCGAGATGGTTGAAGAAGTTGTCCGCATCCTCGTCGGATCAGTGGGCCTGGTTCTGGCAATCCCAATTACCACTGGCATTGCCGTGGCAGTGGCACATGCCGTGGCTGAAACCCAAAACCAGGCACCGACACCTGCCGATGCAGTGACTCACGTTCACTGACGCTGATGGTTGCGACCGAAATACCAGGCAAAAGCTACAGTGGTCATAATGAGAATCGCTGCGCATGCCAGATAGGTGGTCTGAGCACCCCAGTAGGTGAAGCCGATACCGCCGACCAGCCCGGCAAAACCAAGACCGATATCGAAGGTCATATTCCAGGCGACACTTCCCCGATTTGCACTGCCGGCCTGTTGAAACGCCATGAGCAGACTGGCAGCTTGTACACTGCCGGTACCGAACCCAAGGATTGCCATGGCCAAACCCAGCCACCAGCCCGCGGGCAACATTGCCGCAAATACTAGCCCAACCAATGCGGTTACCAGTCCGATGAGCATGACTGTCACAGGCAAGTGCCGGTCCAGGGTCGCGCTGGACAGGAAGCGTCCTATAACGACGAAGATTTGCATCGCGGCAATATATAACACCGGTGAAGCATCGTCAGCGGCTGGACCAAAAGCTAGTACCAGCCCAAATACCGTTAGAACCAACGCCGTCGGCAACAACACCGTAACGAGTCCGGGCACATGCATCTGATCGCGGGGCTCAGCATGGCGCTGCTGACTGGAATGCGGGCCTTGCTGCTGCGTGGCCTCTCGATTCGGGACCGTCAGAATGGCTGGCAACGCCAACACGACTAGAACAAAGTTTAACCAGCGGAAACCGGAACCAGACACCAGGGTAATCAGCCACAACCCCAATGGTGCCGCCACTGCGGTGGCCGCCGCGGTTGTGGCTCCGTAGAATCCCAGAGCTCGACCGAGCCGATTCGGTGGCACAGTCGAGGGCACTACGGCGGTGCCGATGACGACGAGAATACCGAAACCCAGGCCACCGATCACGCTGCTGGTCATGAGTGTGACCACCGGAGTCACCGGGAGAAAACTCAGCAGGTGGCCCGAAGCTTGCAGTCCCAACGCCATAAGAAACGTCCAACGTGAGCCCAGACGATTATTGACCACGGGGACCAGCGGTTGCACAGCCACCACCGCAACCATCATGACTGTGAGTACCGTACCGGCGGTGACTGCGGTGAGGCCCATGTGCTGACCGGCGATGACGAGGGTCGCATAGGTGATAAAAAAGGTGCCGAAACCGAATAGCACCATCCAGATGACGCCCAGAAGAGCCGGTGTGAGCGTGCGCTGTGGTCTAGGCTGCGGAGCAGAAGCTGACATGGACATACCATGACCATAGAGGATGCTGGCTTGCCCAGGACAGGGCTAGGCTTTCAACCGCAGGACTGCTAACAGGAATTCACCGTCTTCGCTGAATGGGTCAAATTGCCAGGTTCCAAACCGTTGGACAACATCTAATCCTGCATCGGCGGCGTCAGCGGTGAACTGAGCATTGGAATAACCACGGGCGAGTTGAAATCCGGTGACAAAGCGGGAATTATCATGCATGTGCTTGGCCACATTGCTCAACGCTGGGAGGCGTTCCCAATCGGCGAGAAAAGTTTGGACATTGCCCGCAGAGACGATGATGTCGAATGACCGAAGCTCACCGTCGTCGTTCAGCAGGGCAAAATCTGCCAGATCCGCTACCTCAAAGTGGGGTTGCGAATATTTGCTACGAGCAACTTCTACCAGGTGTGGATCCAGATCGATGCCAATGACGTCGTGTCCTGCAGCTGCTAAATACCCAGCCAATCGACCATTGCCACAACCGGCATCCAAAATGGCGGCTCTGCGTTGTGCCATGGCATCAATGGCTCGGGCTTCACCGTTGATGTCATTGCCTTCAGCTTCAAGACGTTCCCATCGCTGTACGTAACGCTGTGAGTGTGCTGGATCCTGCATTGCTTGACGCCACTTATTGAGTTCCGGCGTAGACTCTTGCGATTGAGGGTCCGAACGTTGCGGCGCGGCAGACAAACAGAAGGTGTGTCCAGATTCGGGTGCGGGAAGAAAACCATCGGTAGCCATGACCTCATTGTAGAAGCAGGACAGTGATGTCAGTAGGTTTTCCACGGTAGGCAAGATTCCCTGAGGCTATTGCACTGACCGTAGGCCAGCGCTAGTTTAGTCCCACACGGGTTATTGAGGCGATCGGCATGGCACGAATCATCGCATGGGCGATTATGTCTTTGGACGGGTTCTTTGAAGGCAACGAGCCTTGGGATTTGCCGCATCATGGGCATATTTGGGCGCTGATTTAGGCGAACTGAGTCTTCAAATCGGTAAAGAAGTCGGTGTATTAGTGTTTGGACGAAAGACATACCAGGGTATGGCTCAGCACTGGCCTACCGATACGACCGAACCTGAGATTGCACGCTCTATGAATGACGTGCCGAAACTCGTTGCCAGTCGCACGATCACCACAGCCTCTTAGCGGCACACCGAAGTTACTGACGATATTGAGCCTGAACTGTGACATCGTCGCTTCGGTGACGACCGTCCAATATATGTTTTTGGTAGCGCCGTCCTGGTGGATTTTCTGCTCAGTGCAGGGCTGGCTGATGAACTCATGATTGGCCTTGCCCCGGTGGTGCTTGGCAGCGGTAATCCGTTTCTCAAAACGCATTCCACCCGGCGTGAGCTTACCTTGTTAGAAACACTGATGATTGATACTGGCGGTGCCATCCTGCGTTATGCGCCAGATGTGCAGTCCGGATCAGCCGTGCTGCATTGCTAGACTCATGGAGACCACATGCCCGGTTGTCCCGGTATATTGAAGTGTGGCACGCGACACCATAAGCTGGCATATTGGATTGTAGAGGCCGCAGTATGGAATCCGGCCTGCAAAGCGCTGATCCTCACTGAGCTGTAGGGCAGCCCTACGGTTCTGGTCATGTCGGAAGGGACAAAATGACACAAACCCTCACCCACTTCATCAATGGTCAATCCGTGGATGGCACTTCGGGGCGTTTTGCTGATGTTTATCATCCGGCCAACGGTCAGGTCGCTGCGCGTGTGCCGCTGGCCTCGGTAGAAGAAGTCAAGCACGCTGTCGCGACCGCCAAGGCAGCACAGGTTGGCTGGGAAGAACTCAATGCTCAGCGTCGTGCTCGGATTCTTGGCCGTTTCGTCGATCTGGCGCATGAAAATATGGCCGAATTGGCAACGACCCTGTCGAATGAACATGGCAAAACCTTCGCAGACGCCAAAGGCGATGTTCAGCGTGGTCTGGAAGTCATCGAGTTCTGCATGGCAGCCCCGCACCTGCTCAAAGGTGAGTTTTCCAACCAGTCTGGAACCGGCATTGATACCTACTCGATGCGTCAACCTTTGGGCGTCACGGTAGGGATCTCGCCTTTCAACTTTCCTGCCATGATCCCGTTGTGGCAGGCCGGCCCCTCACTGGCAGCTGGCAACGCGTTCATTCTTAAACCTTCCGAACGCGACCCTTCCGTGCCCTTGATGCTGGCTGAACTTTTCAAGCAGGCTGGCATGCCCGACGGCGTCTTCCAGGTGCTCAACGGCGATAAGACTGCTGTCGATGCACTGATAGAACACCCTGATGTCCACGCTGTGGGCTTTGTCGGGTCCACACCTATCGCTCAGGCGATTTACACAGCCGCTGCCCAACACGGCAAACGGGCACAATGTTTCGGGGGTGCAAAAAACCATGCGATCATCATGCCGGACGCGGACCTGGAACAAGCTGCTGATGCCCTGATTGGTGCAGCCTTTGGTGCTGCTGGCGAGCGCTGCATGGCTATTTCTGTGGCCGTTCCGGTGGGTCAAGAAACCGCTGACGCTCTGGTGGAAAAACTGGTCAACAAGGCTCGTCAACTCAAAGTCGGTCCATCGCTGGACCCAGCCTCGGATTTCGGACCGGTCATTACCCCAGAAGCCAAACAGCGCATCGAAGCTGCGATCGCAGCGGGTGTGGATGAAGGCGCCGACCTGGTCCTTGATGGCCGCGGGGTGACCGTTGATGGCCACCAGGACGGGTTCTACCTCGGGGCGACCATTTTCGACCGAGCGACCAAGGACATGTCGATCTATTTACAAGAGATCTTTGGCCCGGTGCTCACGGTAGTTCGTGCTGACAGCTTCGAAGACGCTGTCGCGCTGCCGTCAGAGAATGAATACGGTAATGGGGTCGCCATCTTTACCCGGGACGGTGACACTGCTAGAGAATTTACCCGCCGTGTCGATGTTGGCATGGTGGGCGTCAACGTACCGATCCCTGTACCGATTGCCTACTACACCTTTGGCGGTTGGAAGGCCTCTGGCTTTGGTGATCTCAATCAGCACGGCCCTGATGCATTCCGGTTTGTTACCAAAACTAAGACCGTGACCCAACGGTGGCCGTCGGGTGTGAAAGAAGACGCCAGTTTTACGATGCCAATCCAGTAAAGGAAACTATGTCGCAAGCTGAAATTCTGACTACCGTTCAGGGCGGGCTGGGCGTTATTACGCTCAATCGTCCCAAGGCGGTCAACGCGCTGTCATATAACATGATCGGTTTATTGGACGAGGCGCTCACGACATTCGAACACGATGACGCGGTGCACGCTGTTCTAGTTCGTGGGGCAGGGGATCGCGGCTTATGTTCTGGTGGCGATGTTGTCACACTGTACCAATACGCCGTCGATAACGACTTGGCCGCGGCTGCTCCATTCTTCCGAGATGAATACCAACTCGATTATCGAATTTCAGTCTATCCAAAACCCTATATCGCCATCATGAATGGTCTTGTGTTGGGCGGTGGAGTTGGCATCTCTGCATCCGCGTCGCATCGTGTGGTCACGGACTCTACACGGCTGGGCATGCCGGAAGTGGGGATCGGATTCAGCCCCGATGTGGGTGGACCCTACTACCTTGCCAACGCACCGGCCGGGATCGGAAACTACATAGGCCTCACGGGCACTCACATTTCTGGTGCCGACGCCATCTATGCAGGCTTTGCTGACCTGCGTGTGCCAGATGAGCGAATCGAACAACTCGTGCAGCGTTTAGCAACGATGAGCGAGCCCGGCCATATTGACGCGATCTTGGCCGAGTTTGAAGCGGCAGAAACCTCCGTGTTGGAGACAGAAGCGTATTGGATCCAGGAGGTTTTTTGCGCCGATACCGTGGAGGAAATTCTTCTAGGCGTCCAGCAAGTTGCAGAACAAGGCAACGAACTTGCACAAAACGCTCTGAAAGCTATGCAGCGCCACTCACCACTGGGCATGAAGGTCGCGCTTGAAGCTATCAAACGGGCCAGCAACCTCAGCCTGGCTGAAACCTTGGTACAAGATCTTCGGACCACCATGAATGCCGTTGCTGGCACTGAACTGGCCGAAGGCATCCGCGCCCAACTCATTGATAAAGATCGCAATCCACAATGGACACCCGCCAGACTCGAAGATATCGATGATCACCAGGTCGCTGCGTTTTTCACGAGGGTCGACGGTGTTGACGATCTGGTGATCCAAACCTAAGGACTCATTATGCGTATCGCTTTTCTAGGACTTGGCAATATGGGCTCCCACATGGCCCGAAACCTACATGCCGCTGGTTACAGCGTGACCTGTTACGACATAGTCCAAGAGGCCGTGGATGCAGCAGAACGCGATGGACTGGCTACTGCTGCTTCAGGAGCTGAAGCAGTTGGTGAGGCTGAAGTCGTAATCACCATGTTTCCGGCAGGAGAGCATGTCTTAGCGGCGTATCAAGACGGCTTGCTGGAATCGGCACCTCAGGACACGTTGTTTATCGACTCATCAACGATTTCCGTTGATCACGCCGTTGAGGCAGCACGTCTAGTGACACAAGCCGGACATCGTGCCCTCGACGCCCCGGTGTCCGGTGGCACAGTCGGTGCAGCTCAGGGCACCCTAACGATCATGGTGGGCGGAGACTCGGAGAGCTTCACACAAGCTAAACCACTGTTTGACGTCATGGGCGGCAACATTGTTCATGCGGGGGATACCGGCTCTGGACAAGCGGTCAAGCTTGTCAACAATATGGCTTTGGCTATCAATACGATCGCAGCTGCTGAAGCGTTTAGTCTCGGTGAAAACCTGGGGCTGGACCCGCAGGTGCTCTATGAGGTGATGTCAAGTTCAGCGGCACAATCGTGGTCCATTACAACCAACTGTCCGGTCCCCGGACCGGTACCTGATGCACCCGCCTCGAGGAACTTTCGCCCAGGTTTTGCCACGGCGTTGATGGCCAAAGATCTTGGCCTGGCAAAAGCTGCCATCGAATCTACCGGAACACCGGCAAGCTTTGGCATGGCCGCTTACGAAGCGTACACAGCGTTCAATACCCAGGAAAACTCTGGCAAAGATTTTTCTGCCATCATTAAGGCCAAACAAAAGAAAGGCTAATTTTGTCCAAAGACGTTATCCTCACCGAAGTTGTCGACCGTGTAGGGGTCATCCGCCTCAACCGACCAAAAGCGCTCAACGCGCTCAACCTTGCCACCTTGCACACGGTGGTGGACACAGCAGAAGCCTTTCAAAACGACCCCAACATTATGGCCATCGTGATAACCGGGAATGAGAAAGCTTTCGCCGCCGGTGCTGATATCAAAGAGATGGCCGATAAATCCTATATCGAAATGCATCAGTCGGACTGGTTCTCCGGTTGGAACCGATTCACCGAGATCCGTCTACCCATGATCGCTGCGGTAAATGGATACGCCCTGGGCGGCGGGTGCGAACTGGCCATGATGACAGATATGATCATTGCCGGACCCGGCACGAAGTTCGGGCAACCCGAAATTAACCTCGGTGTTATTCCAGGCATGGGAGGCTCTCAGCGTTTGACGCGTGCCATTGGAAAATCCAAAGCCATGGACATGGTGCTGACCGGGCGCATGATGGATGGTGAAGAAGCTGAACGGGCAGGCCTGGTGGCTCGCCTGGTTGACGACAACAACGTCTTTGACACCGCTATGGAAATCGCCCAGACCATCGCCTCGAAATCGCGCCCTGTTGTTATGACCGCCAAAGAAGCGGTGAATACTGCTTTCGAAACCTCTCTGTCACAAGGGTTGTTAGTTGAACGGCGTGCATTCCATGCGCTGTTTGCACTGGAAGACCAAAAAGAAGGCATGGATGCCTTCAGCAACAAACGCAAAGCCGAATTTAAAGACCGCTGACCCTGTCCGGTACTTCCAAACGCGCGGGTGGCCCACCAGAACCAGCCGGTGGGCCATCAGTTTTCAAGTAGTTTACATGAAATCTGACACAGAATATTCGTGATTGTATCCGCCAGTGGTGGTGCGCGCCGAGAGTGATGTATCGGTCCGTTCACCATCTGCACCGTGGAATTCAGCTTCCTTCTTCCGCAATTCGACTCGACGAATTTTGCCCGAAATAGTTTTCGGCAATTCAGCAAATTCTATACGGCGTATTTTGGCATATGGCGGTAGCTTGCCATCAGTAAAGGCCAGAATGTCTTTGGCAGTCTGGGCCGTGGGCTCATAGCCTGCTGCAAGAACGACATAGGCTTTAGGTACTGATAATCGGATCGGATCGGGCGAAGGCACGACCGCAGCTTCCGAAACCGCCGGGTGCTCAAGGATGGCTGATTCCAGCTCAAATGGTGACAGCTTATAGTCGGAGGCTTTGAAAACATCATCCGTGCGTCCGACATAGGTATAAACGCCATCGACATCGCGATGCATGATATCGCCGGTGTGATAGAACCCGCCATGAAATGCCGCTGCGTTTTTCTGGGGATCCTTGTGATATTCCTTCATGAGCCCTACGGGTCGTGGCTGGATTTTCAGACAGACTTCACCTTCCCCTGGACCAACGATGACCTGGTCGGTGGCTGGATCCAAGAGCGCGACTTCGTAGCCAGGAAGCACACGCCCTAGCGATCCTGGCTTGACGTTCTGACCCGGCGTGTTGGCGATCTGTAGGGTCGTTTCGGTTTGGCCAAAACCATCACGAATCTCCGTTTGCCAAGCGGCCTTGACGGCTTCGATCACGACCGGATTGAGCGGCTCACCGGCAGCAAGCACTTTCGCTGGCGGATTTGTCATCGTCGTGAGATCCTGTTGAATCAGCATCCGCCACACCGTCGGAGGAGCACAGATGGAGGATACGCGCTCGCGGTCCATAACCGTTAAGAGTTGCTGTGCATCGAAACGAGTGTAGTTATAGATGAAAATAGTGGCTTCACCAATCAACGGGGCAAAGAAGTTTGACCAGGCATGTTTTGCCCATCCGGGGGATGCCACATTGAGGTGTTTATCTCCTGGTTCAAGTCCAATCCAATACACGGTTGAAAGGTGCCCCACGGGATAAGAGACATGCGTATGGGCTACCATCTTTGACCGGGACGTCGTCCCAGACGTGAAATAGATCAACGCTGTATCATCGGCTGCGGTAGGCTCGCGTGGCTGGAAAATGTCGCTGGCTTGATAGGAATCGGTGTAGCAATACTGCGGATGCGCGCTGTCGTCTGGTGCTTGGTCCGTTTGCGTGGTGATGACCCTAAAGTCGCCGGGAACTGCATCAAATTTTTGGGCGTTGGCGGGGTTGGTAACCACCCACCGAGCTTCCGAGCGCTCAACCCGTTCTGTCAATTGCTCGGGAGCAAGCATCACGGTGGTGGGTAATAGGACAGCTCCGAGCTTGAAACCAGCGAGCATGGTTTCCCACAACTCATGCTGATTGTCCAACATCACAATGATACCGTCGCCGCGTTTGACCCCGATATCACCCAACCAGTTGGCAACCTGGGACGATCGGGCCGCTAATTGCGCGTAAGTGGCCGAGTAGCGGGAACCATCCTCTTGGACAATCACTAGAGCATCCTGATTTGAACGTTCTGGAGTAGCAGCTAACTGATCAAACCAATCCAGCGCGAAATTGAAGTATTCAAAGCGTGGCCATTCGAATCGTTGACGAGCAGATTCGATATCGGTGCGATGCGCTAGGAGGACGTCTCGAGCTTGTCGAAATTGATCGGTGACAGACATGGGTCTCCTTATCGCCGGGTAAAACAACGTGGTATTTCGACGAGAATTTAGTGTGATCTACCATACATTGCAAACTGCGTTAGGTGGCTTTGGCACACTGAGCAGGCTCGTGGGGCGGGTGCCTTTCGGTGAAGCGAGCTCAACTGTACAATTGTGCAGTGAGGGTTGGGTGATGCTTATATCACCCAACACGTTATCTGTACTCAGAGGAGCCACATGACCGCCCCGACGGATAGTAACTCAGCATTTCCTACCGTGGAACCACCATTTCCTGATGCCGATGTCTTCGACGGAATGTCATTACTCGCACCCGAAGAGCAAGAGGCGTTGCAAGCCATTCGGCGACATATGCAAGGCCAAGTGCGAGAACAAATTATCGACTATTGGAATCGTGAAGCGTTCCCGTTCCAGATGTTGCCAGAACTTGCTGATCTTGGATTAGGGGAGATAGCGGTAGCTGAGCGCTCGTGGTTGTTTCGCGGCTTGGCTTATGCGGAAGTGGCGCGCGCTGACGTGTCGTTGTCAACTCTGCTGGGTATCCATAATGAACTCATTATCGGCATGATTGCCCAATTGGGGTCCGATGCGCATCGGGCAAAATGGTTGGACAAACTGCGTAGATTCGAAGCGATCGGTTGCTTTGCTATGACTGAGCCTGACCACGGCTCCGATATCGCCGGTGGTATCAGTACCACTGCTACAAAGACTGCTGCCGGGTGGCGACTTGATGGTATGAAGCGTTGGATTGGTGCCGGAACATTTGCTGATGTTGCACTTGTCTGGGCTAAAGATACAGCAGATGGGCGAATCAAAGGATTCGTAGTTCCAATGGATCGCCCGGGCATTACCGCCGAAAAAATTCACCACAAGACCGGACTGCGGGTCATGCAAAATGCAGACATAACTTTCGACAATGTGGAAATCCATCAGGCTGATCTGCTGCCCGGTGCCATCGAATTTAGCGCAGCCAATCAGCTGCTTCGTAATTCTCGGGTGTGGGTTGGCTGGCAAGCGTATGGAGCACAACTACATGCCTTTGAAGTCGCTCGGGACTATGCGCTGAGCCGCCACCAATTTGGTCAACCGCTCGCAAAATTCCAACTCATCCAGCAAGAATTAGCCGAAATGATTTCTAATGCCATGGCAACATTTGGATTGATGCACCACGTGGCCCGACTGCAACAAGAAAACCGAGTACAGATGGTGCATGCTGCCATGGCGAAATCTACTGGGTCACGATTGCTGCGGGAGGCTGCAGCACGGGCTCGAAATATTCTGGGTGGCAACGGAATAGTCTCCACATACGAAGCCGCAAAGATTTTCAATGATGCCGAAGTCATCCATACTTATGAGGGAACCTACGAGATCAACTCGCTGATTGTAGCTCGTGCAGTCACCGGCGTGTCAGCTTTTGTGTAGAGAGGATTACTGCGTGGAAATTCAAGGACAAGCGGCAATTATCACCGGTGGAGCATCGGGACTGGGAGCAGCAACTGCACAGGCTTTGGCTCAACGAGGTATGAAAGTTTACGCATTCGATCTTGCCGCAAGTATTGAAAAAGTGTCATCGAATGACGAGGTCGAGTATTTGGAAGTTGATGTCACTGATCACGAATCGATTCGTGCAGGGATCGCAACTGTCAAAGCTGGACAGGAGCCTTTACGTGTCGTCATCAACTGTGCTGGTATTGGGACTCCAGGGCGGATTTTGTCGCGCAGAGGACCCCATGATTTGAATCAATTCGCCCAAGTAATCAACGTGAACCTCTTAGGCACGTTTAATGTGATGACCCTCGGGGCAGAACTGATCGCCGAACAACAGCCCCTCGATGAGGACGGTCAACGCGGTATTGTCATTAATACCGCCTCCGTGGCAGCATTTGAAGGACAAATCGGTCAGGCAGCATATGCAGCTTCCAAAGGTGGTGTTCACTCGCTTACTATTTCGGCAGCACGCGATCTGGCTTCCTATGGGATCCGTGTCAATACGGTGGCACCGGGCATTGTAGAAACTCCGATGATGGCAGGTATCACTCCAGAATTCCGTGAAAGTCTTGAGGCCTCAGTGCCCTTCCCCGCACGTCTGGCTCGACCGGAAGAATATGCTCAGTTAGTCCTCGATCTTATTGGCCATGACTACATCAATGGTCACACGGTTCGGATGGATGGAGCGCTTCGGATGGGCCCACGCTAATAACGCCCCGCACAATTTGAAGAATCGTCCCCGGAAGGAAACCGATGTCAGAAGCATATATTGTTGATGCACTTCGCACACCAGTCGGGCGTCGCAATGGCGCTCTGGCAGAGATCCACCCTGCAGACATGGCTGCAGGCCCATTATCGGCGGTTTTCGATCGAGTTGGCGTGGATACCATGGAATACGATGAAATCATTCTGGGCTGCATCGACCAAATTGGACCACAGTCTTTTGACATCGCTCGCACGGCCTGGCTAGCAGCCGGTGGATCCGAAGCCGTGCCGGGCACGACCATCGATCGACAGTGTGGCTCTGGGCAGCAAGCTGTACACTATGCGGCCCAAGCCGTGATGTCCGGCACTTCGGATTTGATTATTGCCGGCGGGGTACAGAACATGTCGACCATCCCGCTCGGCGCTGCCAACACCATCATGAAAGACCAGGGTTATCCGAATGCCTTTGCAGGATCCAAGGGCTGGACCGATCGCTACGCAGATCAGCAGATTTCCCAATTCATTGGTGCTGAAATGATGGCCAGCCGTTGGGGCATCACCCGAGATCAAGCCGAGGCCTTTGCCGCCGAATCACACCGCAGAGCCATTGCCGCTCAGGAATCTGGGTTCTTTTCAGAAGAGATCATGCCTCTTGGTGGCTTACGCGATGATGAAGGACCCCGGACTCCAAATCGTGCCAAGATGCGTGAGCTCCCAACATTGCAACCTAACGGCGTCCACACCGCTGCTACCGCCTCCCAGATCAGCGATGGCGCTGCAATGCTAGCGATCGCCTCTGAACACGCGGTTAATGAATTTGGGTTGGTACCACGTGCTCGAATCCACCATATTTCAGCTCGAGCCGACGACCCGGTCATGATGCTATCGGCTCCCATCCGTGCTACTCGACACGCACTAGAACGCACCGGTATGGACATCGATGATTTTGATGCCATTGAAATCAATGAAGCGTTTGCATCCGTGGTGTTGTCATGGGAAAAAGAACTACGCCCGGATATGTCAAAGGTCAACATCCACGGTGGGGCCATCGCACTTGGACACCCCATCGGTGCCACCGGAGCACGTTTGATGACCACCTTGTTGCACACGCTGGAGGACAACGGTGGACGATTTGGCCTGCAGACCATGTGTGAAGGCGGCGGACAGGCCAATGTCACCATTATCGAACGGCTCGATACCTAGTCATTGTCGTTTCTCATCTGGCTCACGGCACGGAGGTTAGCGTGAATACCAACAGTCCAACCAACCCGTCAATTGCGGAACAGATCCGAGCAAGTCAACGTAATTCAGTGTCGTTGCAGTTTGCCCGGGTTGCTGCCACTCAACGTGAACGTATAGCACTTAAATACCAGGATCGCTCGTGGACGTACTGGCAGTTGGATCAGGCCGTCACGATTGCCGCGTTGCAACTGCGTGAATTGGGATTGCACCAAGGGGACCGGGTCGCCGTGATGGGGAAGAATTCAGATACGTTTCTGATCTTATTTTTTGCGGCATCCCGCGCCGGTTTAGTCCATGTCCCGATCAATTTTGCTTTGACCGGGCCCGAACTACAGTATCTGGTTTCAGACAGTGCAGCCTCGGCCATCATTGTCGATGACGAATATCTGGACGCCGTCAACAGCATTGCGGAATCTAGCCACTTTGGGCAGGTCATAGCAATGTCTACAATCCTGGACCACGTCCAGGCCGTAAGGAATAACGAACTGGGTTCTAGTGCAGCACTTGCTACAGACGATCTGGATACGGCTGAAGAAACCGATTTAGCCCAGCTGCTGTACACCTCGGGCACCACCTCGGCACCCAAAGGTGCGATGTTGACCCACCGGGCGCTGTTGGCACACTATAACGGTACGATTCCTGCACTAGATATGACTCGTAGCGATAATCCGTTGATCGCCATGCCGCTATACCATTCAGCTGCGCTGCACGTCTTCATCACGCCATACTTATTTCTTGGTGCCACAATCCGTCTGCTCAGGGTTCCTGATATTGCAGAAATTCTGCGCAGAATCGAACAAGAACGTATTGGGTCGCTGTTTCTTGCTCCCACCGTCTGGGTGCCGTTATCACAGCACCCAGATTTAGCGACCCGGGATCTATCATCGTTGACGAAAGCCCAATATGGTGCCTCTATAATGCCGGTGACCGTGCTACAGCGACTACGGGAACAATACCCAGACATCAAGTTTTATAACTGCTTTGGGCAAAGCGAAATGGCTCCGCTGTGCACGGTCTTACGCCCCGAGGAACACGAACAGCGACCCGCCTCAGCGGGCCGACCAATCCCCACCGTGGAACTGCGCATCGCCGATCCGGAAACCGGGCAAACGGTTCCGCCAGGAACCCCGGGGGAGGTGCAATATCGTTCACCACAATTATTTTCCGGATACTGGAACAAGCCAGAGCAAACCGCAGAAGCGTTCATTGACGGATGGTTCCGTTCCGGCGACCTGGTCGTGATGGATGACGACGGATATATTGAAGTCGTCGACCGGATCAAAGATGTGATCAATTCCGGGGGAGTACTGGTTGCCTCTCGAGAGGTCGAAGATGCCTTGTATCGCCACGAAGCGGTTGCCGAAGTCGCCGTCGTGGGACGTCCGCACGAAAAATGGATTGAACAGGTCACCGCAGTCATCGTGCTAAAAGAAGACCACCAGAATGCCACTGCTGAAGAGATTCGAGAATTTTCTCGACAGTACCTTGCACGCCATAAAGTTCCGGGCCATATTGAATTCGTAGCTCAATTGCCTCGAAACCAGTCGGGCAAGCTGCTCAAACGTGAACTGAAGTAGCCAAGAGGCTTATGCCGCGGACAGTAGGCGACGTCGCTGAGAGGTAACCGACCGATTCGGCGCCAGGATGCTGAGCACCCGTACGAACGTCGTCATCCACAATAGTGATAACCCCACCACAATGCTTTCCAATGCGGTTACCGAGATGATCGGGATGAAAAACGTCAACACAATACTTCCGGCGGTCAGGACCACTAAAAGACCGGTGACGACGTGCAAGACGAGGGGGCGTCGAGGCAGCACGAACTGAGTATAGCCGGCAGCAACAACTAACATGCCCAGCGCCGTAAAGGCTGCGACCGCATGAGCACCAGGGCGTTCATCCAGTGGGAACCAACCAACCCCAGCCAGTGCCAATCCGGCCAGTAACCAGATACTCACGACGATGGCAATGCGCGGGACCGCTGAGTCGTCGAGTAGGCGATGTAAATCCCTGCCGATATACGAACCGATGGTGGCCACGAGTAAACCAGCGACCATAATAGTGCCGTTGAATGCCCAGGCACTGACGCCGATGCCCAGCTGGGAGAAGTTGCGTTGCCACCACGTGGGGTCGGCGTCGGTGAGCATTGCAAATACTGTGCCGACGATTAGGAAGGTGAACAGCAGCGCCGCCAGACTGCGGGTACTAAGATCAATGCCGGCCTGAAAGGATAATCTGCCGCCGAGCGCGGCTGCAACACCGGTGACGAAACCTCCACCGATGGGTCCCAGCTCTAGTCCAGGCAGCCCGGAACCAAGCAGCTGGCCCACGAGCAGCACGCTGAGCCCGGTCACCCCGCCAAAGGCGATTGTTACGGCGACAAATGAGAAATGTGAGATCAAGGTTTGCCACAGTGGCATGAATTGGGTTTCCCCGGCACGGTGCAGATACGAGCTGAGGATAAATGCTGCGGCAGCGATGAGTGCGGAGATCAACGCCGCCGGGACGATGATTGAGCTGTCACCGGCAAACGGGCGGACTTGACCCCAAAAGACGATAACTGCGGTGCCAAAGCCGATAATAAAGGAGCCTAGGGTCGCCCACAGGGCTAGGGTTTGTTCCGTTAACGCCTGTTCAACCGTCTCCATAGTCCCATCAAACCATATGGAGTTTAATACTTTGGGTGGTTAGCGGAACTGGGTGTCAGTGTATTCGTGCCCGTAACCCTGGGTGGTCGTGCGCACCGCCATGACCTGGGCGGTGTGTTGACCTTGGTCTCCGTGGGTGTGGATTTCATCTTCCCGAAGCACTACGCGGCGGATCTTTCCGGAGACGGTTTTGGGCAGTTCGGTGACAAACTCTAATCGGCGAATTCGCCCGTAGGGCGGTAGAACGGACCGGGCGTGAGCAAAAACCGCTTGTGCGCTTTCAGGTGTTGGCGTGTGGCCAGGTGCCAGTACAACATAGGCTTTTGGTACGGCGGTTCGCACCGGATCGGGACTGGGCACCACAGCGACTTCAGAAATTACCGGACATCCCATCAGCCCATTTTCTAACTCGAATGGGGACAGTTTATAATCGGAAGCCTTGAAGAGGTCATCTGCTCGACCAACATAGGTGTAGACGCCGTCGTCGTCACGCGACATCAGATCCCCGGTGAGATACAGGGTGTTGCCAAAGACTTTCAGATTGCGCTGGTCGTCTCGATAATATCCGGGCGTCAAACCGACGGGACCGGGGTCGAGGCGCAGTGCGACCTGACCGGTGCCGGACCCAATAATGAGTTCGTTGGTCACTTCATCGACCAGTTCGACGTTGAAACCAGGCAGCGGTTTACCCAGTGCTCCGGCGGGCACGTTCAGGCCGGGCGTGGTGGCGATTTGTAGTGTCGTTTCGGTCTGGCCGTAGCCATCACGAATGGTGACACCCCAGGCGTCGCGGACTTTTTCCAGGGTCGACAGATTCAGTGGCTCGCCGGCGGAGACCGCATTGCGCGGGGGAGTGTTGATCCGACCCATATCGGCGTGGATGAGCATGCGCCACACGGTTGGTGGAGCACACAGGCTGGTGACGTCGAATTCTTCGATCACGTCCAGGATAGTTCCTGCATCGAATCGAGCATAGTTGACCGATAATATGGTGGCTTCGCCAATCCAGGGGCCAAAAAATGACGACCAGGCGTGTTTGCCCCAACCGGGCGAGGAAATATTGAGGTGGACGTCGTCGGCGTTGACCCCCAACCAGTACAGGGTAGAAAAATGGCCCACCGAATACGATTGCTGAGTGTGTAACACCATTTTCGGTTCACTGGTGGTACCCGAGGTGAAATACACCAGCATTTCAGCATCGGCTGGGGTGGGACCATCGATGACGAATGGGGTTGTCGCAGCATAGGCGTCAATGAACGCGTGGGTTCCAGCAACCGGGTTGTCTCCGGTGACAATCAACCCGATGTCCGACATATCAACGCCGTGGGCCTGCAGATCAGAAAATTTTTCGACGTTCTCCTGGTTGGTCAGCACCCAATTGACCCCGGCTCGATTGATTCGTGAGGCGAGAGCATTTGGTTGGAGCATAACCGTCGTCGGTAAAATGACCGCGCCAATTTTGATGGCGGCCAGCATGGCCTCCCACAATTCAACTTCGTTATCGAGCATCATCATGAACTTATCGCCGCGGGTGACGCCTAGGGATTGGAACCATCCGGCCACCCGGGTGGAACGCGCAGACAGTTCTGCGAAAGTCAGACACGTTGTCCCAGCGTCACCGGTGACGATCAGTGCGGGTTGATGTGCGCGCACGGGATCGTTGCCTAGAGCATCAAACCAGTCCAGACCGAAGTTGAAGTGCTCGAATTGGGGCCAGACGAATTTTTCAGCGACCTCGGTTGGATCCAGC